>JBEDGE010000026.1:0-3017 GCA_041174805.1 Bacillota bacterium | reverse complement strand
GATTGTGACAATTCTTTTCATTTTGGTTAAGGAAGCAATCGCGGCTACGGTGTCAATAAGCCCTGCTAAAGCCCCTCCATGAACAGAGCCAAAACGATTCAAATGGTCAGGCTTCGCTTGCCAGTGCACTTCTGCTTCTCCATCACGAAGTTGAATAATTTGAGGATCCATAAAGTGATCAAAGTTTTTACCTTCAATCATGGAAAGATAGTTTGATTTTAGTTTATCAATAAGGTCTTGTTTAATCATAAAAGCATTTAAGATGCGTTATTTTTCCTTAGTCATTATAATAAACGCAATCAACAAAGATTACTATTCTTTTACAAGGATTGGTTAGGTTGCATTAAAGGAGAGTATGCGTATGTTTAAAAAATTCTATCTTGTGGCTTTAAGTTTAATTGTGGCGGGATGCGCAACAACATCTTCTAATGATTCAGCACCCCAATCATCCTTAATTTCTTCAAATACATCAATCGGTGATCCATCGAATGATTCGAGTTTAACATCAACGCAAACCTCAAGCGCAATCGTGACTTTAAACACGAAATGGTCTATTGCAATGGGCGGTAATACCGTTAACTTAACGCAGTTTTATTCCACGACTGAAACTTTAACATCTAATTTAACCGCAACCAAAGTGATTGACGTACAAAAAGTATTTAATTTGGATGGCAGCTTTTATGGATTTTTATATGAAGCACTTGTGGATGGTAATGGTGGTAGAAATTCTAATCGTTTCAGAGTTGGTTTAGCAAATTCCACTTATATTGGTTTTCAATCCGTGGAAGATCGGGAACACGGAAACTTTGGAGATATCATCATTAACGCTCTGAAAAATTCCTTAAAAGGAAAAGCCGCCGTTTATTCAAATGCTTGGGAAATTATGATTAGTGCCAACGATACCGTTACTGCAGGAACCGCTTCAGAAACAATCAATCCAATTGCAGATGCCCTTGAATCGATCACCGCTCACTATTTATCCCAAATTAATGTAGAATAAATTTGAGGTAACACATTATGCCAAAACCATTTATCCCTCCAATGAAAGGTAATAAAGGTCCTTTCATTCCTAATCAACCTAAGCAAGTTAATCGTCCACCTGTCACCGTTCCTAAACCAATGAATCGTCGTCCTGGCGGGCGCGGCGGATAATACTCATTCTTTCTTAACAATTTTTGGTCATCTTTTCATTGAAAGGATGACCTTTTTTATTTATGATTATCAACAATGGAAAGAATCATTATCGGTATTGCAGGCGGTACAGCTTCAGGTAAGACAACCTTGGCAGATGTCCTCTTATCGGAATCAGGTAAAGGCAATGCAGTTATCATTCGTTTAGATAACTATTATCGTCATCGTATCGATTTAACGTTTGAAAAAAGAGCAGCGCTTAATTACGATCACCCCGATGCCTTTGATGTCACCCTCGTGATTGATCATTTAAAGGCATTAAAAAATGGCATATCGATTCAACAACCCACCTATGACTTCGTCAATCACCTTCGAGCAAAAGCAACGGTTAAAACCAATCCTGCACCGGTCATTATTGTGGAAGGGATTCTTACTTTTGCAATAAGCGACGTCCTAAACTTATTAGATTTTAAAATATATGTCGATACACCAGCGGATATTCGTGTCTTAAGACGCGTGCAACGTGATATCGAAGAACGTGGTCGTAACTTTAAAAGTGTCACGAATCAATATATTCAAACCGTCAGACCGATGCATGATTTGTTTGTAGAACCATCCAAGATTCACGCCGATATTATTGTTCCGGAAGGGGCATTCAATCCCAAAGCGACTGACTTACTGCTAACAAAAGTCGCTTCATTAGTTGCTGAATTTCATCAAGCAGAAAAGAAAAAAAAGAAATAACTACTTCTTTTGCATCGCTTTGCGATGGGCTGCTTCAATTTGAAGTCTGACTCTTTCAAATTCTTTAGGATCATTCAAATCATCAAGTTCCAAAAATAATACTTTGTCAGATGCGACTTTATAATTTTTATAAATGCGATTTAAAACATCATAGTAATGGTCATAATGAAAATTTAAATAATCTTCTTGGCCCTTTTCAATCGTTCTTCCACGTTTTTTAACATAATGAAACAACTCATCTTTCGGTCTTTTTAATACGACTTGCATATCTAAGTCAGGTAACCGTTTTAAGTGAGCATCGGCAATCGCATAAGTTAAGGCAACTTCAGTTGCGCTCATAAAACCTTCTAGTCTTAACATTTCGGCAAAGACTAGGTTAGAGTATAACGTTGAATCACAGATGACGTGTGGAAGGTCTTTTGTTTTCCACATGAGAAGAAACAAAGCACTATAAAAAGCGTTTTGGGAGAGTAAGGCAAAGGTTTCTTTATCTTCATAAAAATAGGGTAAGTAAGGATTCTTTTCCACGGGTTCTTCTAATAATGGGTAGCGATAATAATCCGCTAACATTTTGGCTAAAGTTGACTTACCGGAACCGATCGGTCCTAAGATGCCTATTCTCATATCTTTACCTCTAATTCATTAATATTATAGTCACTTCACGTCAAACTGCGTAGATGACTTTTTAGTGAAAACAAAAAGGACCAATATTGGTCCTTTTGAGTCGAAAGAAAAACTAATTGTTAATTTTTAACCTAAGTCTATTTTTTTACCCTTTAATTTAAAAATCACCGCTTCACAAATATTTTTAGTGTGGTCGCCCGCTCTTTCAAGGGTGCGGATAATATTGAAGGTATCTAAAAGACTCATGACGTTTGTGGTATTCACAACTTTAGGAATTTCATTAAAAGCTTTTTTAAGTTTGGCATCAATAAATTGATCTTGGTTTGCAATCGTATACGTGTCTTCTAGAACTGGTTTAAAAAATAAACTCGTTGCTTGTTGAAACATTTTAATAAAATCATCGAACATTTGATTGATATAAACCTTAAATGGATCATACAGGGGCTTGGTTAAAATGATGAACTCTGAGATGGTTTTGGCATAATCTCCTATGCGTTCCACATCATTAGCAACACGAA
>JBEDGE010000025.1:0-12574 GCA_041174805.1 Bacillota bacterium | reverse complement strand
TTGATGAACATCCCTCAAGATTTATATGAAAGTGCAACCATCGATGGCGCGGGTACGATTACCAAATTCTTTAAAATCACGATGCCGTACATGTTCTTTGTAACAGGTCCATCATTACTCACAGCATTTATTGGTAACATCAATAGCTTTGGTGTCATTTACTTCTTAACGGGTGGTGGTCCTAGCTCGCAAACGCTATTCCAAGCTGGTGAAACTGACTTACTGGTGACGTGGTTATTTAAATTAACACTATTTGAACAAGATTATAAAATGGCTTCTACTTTAGGGATTATTATCTTCATCATTTCTAGCTTTATCTCGTTGATTATGTTCTCGAAAATTAAAGGTGTTAAAGATGAGGAGGCATTCCAATAATGATTGAAATCAAGAAAAAGAAACCATCCTTTTTCGGCAGTAAAAAATTTTTAGAAACCACATCCAATCTGTTTGTTTATGCCTTTTTAACAGTGCTTTCGATCATCTGGGTGATTCCGATTTTTTGGTTAGTGATTCAGTCTTTCCGTGCAGAACCAGGTTCGGTCCAAGTTAACTTCTTTCCCCAAAGTTATACCTTGCAAAATTACATTAACCTTTTTGACCCTGTTGCCCTTGCTCAAACCTCCATTCGCTTTCCTCAATGGTTTTTAAATACCCTAATTATTGCCACTGTTACGATGGTGATTTCCACGATCATGGTGTTACTCACCAGTTATGCTTTCTCACGTTTACGCTTTGGTGCGAGATTACCGATGATGCAACTCATTCTTATTTTGGGTTTGTTCCCAGGTTTTATGTCAATGATTGCAGTCTTTAATATTTTGAAGTTACTGAATCTAACTGGCAATATATGGGGTTTAATCTTTATCTATTCTGGTGGGGCAGGCTTTGGTTATTATATCGCGAAGGGTTATTTTGACACCATTAGCAAGGCGATTGATGAAGCGGCGATGATTGATGGTGCCTCACGGTCCCAAATCTTCTGGCATATCATTCTTCCTTTATCCAAACCAATTGTGATCTTTACTGCTTTAACGTCTTTCATCGGACCATGGGGAGATTATATCTTCGCTCGCGTAATTCTTTTGGATAATACTGAAAGTTACAACGTAGCAGTCGGTTTAGTGTGGATTACGCAACGCGAAAATATTACTCAATACTTTACAACCTTCCTTGCAGGTTCCGTCTTAGTGGCTTTGCCGATTACATTGTTATTCGTCTTCATGCAACGTTATTACATTGAAGGGGTGACCGGCGGGTCGATCAAAGGCTAGCGATGAAACAATCGTTAGGATGGTCTTTTCTTGTCGTGTTATCGACATTAATTTCTGGGTGTGTGAATCCGACACCTAGTTTTTCCTATGATATCGAACCCATAAGTAACGAAGGTGGTTCGGTTTGGTACGAAATTTTTATTCAATCCTTTTATGATGCGAATGGTGATGGTATCGGTGATCTTAATGGGGTTACTGAAAAATTAGATTATCTCCAAGACCTTGGGGTCTCTGGTATTTGGTTTATGCCGATTCACCCAGGAAATTCTTATCATTTATATGATGTGACGTATTATTACGAGATTGCTCCAAAGTACGGCACCATGTTTGATTTCCAATATTACTTAGAAGAAGCAAAAGCGAGGAATATCAAAACCATTCTTGATTTGGTAGTCAATCACACATCAAATTCCCATCCTTGGTTCCAAGAAGGATTACTCGATTTTGTGAATGATAGTTGCGGCAGTCCTGCCAGTAAATGTCATTATTATAATTTTTCAAGGACACGTAGTGAAGGGTATGAGCCTTATGGTGGCGGCGTCTATGCTGAGGCTAGATTTTGGTCTGGTATGCCTGATTTAAATCTTGAAAATCCCTTTGTAAGAGATGAAATTGAAGCGATTATGCAGTACTGGTTTGATTTGGGTGTAGATGGATTTAGACTTGATGCGGTCACCTCTTATTTTACCGGTGATGTCAATCGAAACATTGAGTTTTTATCGTGGCTTGGTGATACTGCAAAAGCAATCAAACCGGATAGCTTTATTGTGGCAGAGGGTCCTTGGTCAATGACATCGAACGGTCTACTCCAATATTACCCTGGTCGTGTGGACTCCTATTTTAATTTCCCTGTTTCGGTAACAGGTAATCGAATTGTCGATCGCGTTCGCTTGGAACAAGGTTATGACCTAGCGAGAGTGAATGCCTTATTTAATCAAAATCTCTATGCCTTAAGGTCAGAGGCGATTGATACACCTTTTTTAAGTAACCACGATCAAAGTCGAGTTGCCGGCATTCAATTCGTTGAAAACAATGAACTCTACCACAAACTGCTCGCTTCAATTTACTTAATGATGCCGGGTCGACCCTTTATGTATTATGGTGAAGAAATTGGCCTTAAAGGTTCGGGTAGAGATGAAAACAAGCGCTTACCATTGATTTGGTCTGCAACAGATAAAACTGGTGAAACCAATCCCGCCTCTGCCGCTGATTACAATATGAGTTTACAAGTCACCCAAGGGATTGAGGATTTAAAGAATATTCCAAATAGTTTATGGAACCACTATAAAAAAGTGATTTCGGTTCGTAATAAATACAACGCTATCATTGAAAGAGCGCTTATCACTGCATTAAATTTGGATACCCGACTTTACACACTCGAATATCAGGACGGCGAAGATAACCTTACCATCATCACCAATGTTACCGACGGTGATATCACAATTACTAACGCTACTGGACTGATTTTATTAGAAGGTATTTATCCAACTGTTTCAAAAGGGGTCGTGTCCTCTGACACGATTACTATCCCTGGATTTTCAACCCTGATTCTACAATAAGGGAGGTAGAAACAATGAAGAACTTTGAAAAAATCATGCTTGCGAGCGGACTGCTTTTAGCAGCTTGTAGCGGTGGTGGACCAAGCGAAACCATTAACCTCAAAGTGTGGGGACCTCAACAAGAACAAAACTTTTTATTCGGGGCTGCTGAACGATATCTTGAAGCCAATCCCAATCTCAATATTGAATTCGAAATTGCCGCGGTTAGTGAGGTTGAATTAAAAGGGTTTCTAACCCTTGATATTCCATCCGGCGCGGATGTGTTTTCATTTTTAGATGATCAACTACCTGGTTTAGTAAGGGCGGGTGGTTTAGCTAAAGTTCAACAATTTAAACAAGATGTAACCGAAAGAAATATTCCTTGGACCGTTGATGTATCAACGTTTGAAAATGAATTATATGCCTATCCATACACCGCTGATAATGGCATTTATATGTTCTATGACAAACGTTATATTAGCGCTGAAGAAATGACTTCTCTTGATACCATTCTGGAAAAGGCAGTCTCTTTAAACACCAAAATTAATATTGATCAGATGGGTGGATGGGGCATGACGATGTGGTTTATTCCTGAAAATACACTCGCCTGGGATGGTGAAACCCAAACCATTACTTGGAATAGTGAAAACGGTATTGAAGCTGCTCAAGCAATGATGCAATATTATGCCTCTAATTTAATTATTGATACCAATGCATTAATCCCAACTTTATTTTTGGAAAACAATGCCGGTAGACTTGAGTCGGGTATTATCGCTGCGGTCTCGGGTTACTGGCAAGCACCCGATATTACCGAGATATTGGGCGAAAATATGGGCACGATTAAGATGCCGACTTATACGAATCCCGCTGGAGAAACCCATCAATTTGGTTCAATGGTCGGTGCACGCTTAGTGGGTGTCAATCCTTTTTCCACCCAACCCTCACAAGCACATGCATTCGCCAATTGGTTAACCTCTGAAGAAAATCAAACCATCAAAGCGAAAGAATTAAAGATTGCCCCCTCTAACTTAGCCTCGATTGAAGATCCTGAGATTCAGCAAATCGGACCGATTCAAGCGTTGACAGCACAAGGGGAATTCGGATTACCTCAGGCAAAAGCAGTATCCTCATACTTTTGGACACCGGCCGATGCATTTGCAAAAGCGATTATCAATGAAGCCAAAGGCATTGATGCCAAAGTCAATAGCGCGCTAAATACAGCGATTAACAACAATCAAGTGGATGAAAATAATCCTCAGGCTATTGCTACTTTTAGAAGCGAAGAAAAAGTGAGACAGTTAGAGTTAAGTTTTGCAAAGATACCAGGATGGTTAGCGACTTTAGAAACGAGTGTTCAGGCTGTTAATTAGAATGAACCTTTAATGTTTTTATAGGGTGTATAACCATTAATTGGTTTAAGGTTGGGTTTTAAGATCCAACTTGTTTTCGCAGGTATTTCAATAGGCAGCAAAATGCCATATGAGGTTAGGATTTCTTTACCTGTGATTAAATCAACAAAGTGATTATGACTCTTTAACATCGGATCAGTAACGAGTATGGTTTCCTTAATGGGTTTATCGTGTGAGTTAACGATAACCACAAGCGTTTCTTCGACTTGATCTGTCGTTCTCAAATACGCAATTAAGTTAGTGCTGTGAAGGAATTTGATGTCGCCTATCCTTAATGATCTTTCTTGTTGTCTGATGCGAATGAGGTTTTGGTGCAGTGTGAGGTATTCATTACCTTCTTCGACTACTTGCCAATTCATCGTTGCGCGATTGAGTGGGTCATCCCCACCTTGAGTCCCAATTTCTTCACCCATGTAAAGGTTGATGGTTCCAGGTAAGGTAAATTGAAGGGTTTTAGCAAGTTGATACTGAGACCAATCTTTAAGATCGGTGGCAATTCTTCCAAGGTCGTGGTTTTCCAATAGAACCCACGATTTAAGCATGGTTTCAATGCCGGTTTCATCCACCATTTGTTCAACATTAACAGAAAACACGTTTGGTGAAACGTTGCCTCGAATGGTTTGAATAATCAAATCTCTTAAAGGCAATAGCATGGTGCCGTCCATCGAAGGGGCCCAACCTTGAGGATAATTATTCAGTTCGCCTACAACAAGTGATTGTGGATTCACTTCATGCGCTGCTAATGTTAATTCAGTTAAATAATTGTAACCAAGTTCAATTGCAGTATCCAAGCGCCACCCATCAACGCCCATTTTTATGTAACGTTTAACGATTGAATTCGTGCCTGAAAATAAGTACTCTCTTACTTTTGGATTGGGTAAATTAAGTTCTGGTAAACTTGGCGCGTTATGCCAAAGTCTTACACCCGTAGGAAATTCTTTTCCAAAAACAAACCAATCTCGATAAGGACTATTGGGTTTGCTAGCTTCGATAAATCTTGGTGATTCGATCGCCATATGATTAAATACACCATCTAAAACAAGTTGCATGCCATGTGCTTTTAATTGCTTGATGAAGTCTTTAAGATCTTCCAAAGTGCCATATTCAGGCGATACGTTCTCGTAGGTGTATGTGTCGTATTTATGATTAGAGAATGCGTCAAAAATTGGATTTAAATAAACCGTGTTAACACCTAACTTCTTTAAATATTCAAATTTTTTCATCGCGCTTTTTAGATCACCACCCCAGAAAGCAAGTTCGTGAGTCCAATATCGCGTTTTGGTATCTTTGAAACCTCTTTTAGGAAGCGTTTGCCATGATTGAAGACTTCTTGGGGCTTGATATAAATGGGCTTTGGCTTTTACGTCTCTTGAAGGAACAAATCGATCAACAAAGATTTGATAGACAATCCCGCCATTACGCCAATCTTTTTCGCGATTGATAAAGGTTTTGAGTTTGCTTTTACGGAGTGAAACGTATGGATTTTGTTTTTCATTTTTCATATCAAATCCTCACCATTTTCTTTTTACTTGATAGCAACCTCAAACTATTTAAGATTACTAGAATGGTTGATAGTTCGTGACTAAGCACACCATATCTTAAGATAACAACGCCAAGTAAATTAGAGATAAGTAAGATGAAAATGACAGAAATCGAAAAAATGACGTTTTGGTAAATGATGGTTTGTGTACGTTTGGCAAGCCGAATAAGATAGGGAATGTTTTGGAGTTGGTTATTCATCATTACAATGTCAGCGGTCTCAAGTGAAACATCAGTGCCATCACCCATGGATACACCGATCGTTGCAGTTGCAAGTGCAGGTGCATCATTAATGCCATCCCCAATCATCAGAATCCTTTTTTGTTTAGCAATATAGTCTTTAACAACGGTTACTTTACCTTCAGGAAGACATTCGGCATGAACATTGGTTATTCCCATTTTTTGTGCAATCGCCAAAGCAGTTTCTTGTTTATCTCCTGTTAGCATAACGGGTTCCACGTTTAATTGCTTTAACTGATCAATGGCGACTTTTGCTTCTTCTCGTATGGTATCTTGCAAAGCAATAAAACCTTTTAGTTTACCTTCTTGAATCACATTAACGGTGGTTTTACCTTCTTGTGCAACTTTTAGATATTTATCTTTTAAAGTTTTTTGGACTTCAAAAGGAAAATTTCCAATCTGAACGAGCGCATGCTTTGTATTTACTTCTAGTCCTCTGCCTGGAATTTCCTTTAAATCGACAGTGGTTGTTTTGCTATCAGAAAAGTGAATGGCAATGGCTTTTGCTAAAGGGTGATTGGAAAGCTTTTCTGCCGAAACCACAATCGGCAACAAAGTTTCTTCGTCGGTGGGTGTAAGAAAGGCATAACCGACTACTTTCGGTTTACCGGTGGTGAGTGTACCAGTTTTATCAAATGCGACGACTTGGGTTTGCCTTAATAATTCGATGTATTTTCCACTCTTAATCAAAATACCTTTCTTAGCTGCATGGGAGAGTGTTGATAATAGAGCAGGTGTAATGGAAGCAACAAGGGCACAAGGTGATGCCACAACCAATACAATTACACCTCGACGGAAGGCTTCATCTTGCGTTAACCAACCGAGAGTAGGTGTAAGGAATATTACGAATAAGGATAACGCAATGACCACATAAACATAAATCTTTTCAAAAAGGGAAACACGTTTTTCAGAATGCGTTTTTTCTTCTTGGGCGCGTTTAATCAATTGAATCATTTTTTGAACAACGGATTGGTTAGGATCCTTATTAACCGACACTAAAATTGGTGCATTAATCACAATTGAACCCGCAAAGACAGAATCGCCCACTAATTTTTCACTTGGATTAAATTCACCCGTGATGGATGATTGATCAACCGCAGCGCCGCCTTTGATGACAGATCCATCCGCAGGGATTTGTTGACCAGGTTTAACAATGACAACATCACCTACAACTAGTTGGGTAATTTCAACATTCACTTCCACATCATTGACCAATTTAATCGCAGTCTTTGGCGCGATTTTAAGTAAACTTGTTAAGGCTTTTTCGGTTTGGGCGGTAGCAAATTCTTCCAACACTCCACTGACTGCAAAGATAAAGATTAAAACCGCACCTTCTGCATATTCTCCTGTTAGGAATGCAGCAAGAGAGGCAGCAATCATTAAAAATTCAACGTTTAAGGACTTCTCTTGAATTGTTTTGGTGAAACCTTCAACTGCCTTGGCAAAACCACCGATAGCAAACGCTAAACCCCAAAAAAGTGGACTCAACATCGGATCAAAGGTTAAACCACCTAGAATCATCAAAACCAATGATAAAACAACTGCAATTACTTCTAATTTAAGTTTATTTCTCTTTAACCAAGGCTTAAAATTCATCGCCTTAATTTTATCAAATTTCGACTTGATATACGATAGGACGTCCGTCTGGATTCCAAGAAACAATCCATGAAGCTGGTTGATTTGTGCCTTGATAGGAGATCGTCAATTGATCACATCCATAGAATGCAAAATGGCCGACGTTGGTGACATTGATACTAAGCCAAATAGATGTTAAGGAAGCGTTATTTGCAAACGCGCCATCACCAATTTTTGTTAAGCTTGTAGATAAATTAATCGAAGTAAGTAACTCATTTCCATAAAAGGCATAACTGCCTATGGAAGTAAGGGTTGATGGTAATGTCACAGAAGTAAGTGAGGTTGCACCATAAAAAGCATAATCTCCAATGTCGATGAGTCCTTCTTGAAATACAACGGATGTTAAAGCTGTGTTGCCTCTAAAAGCATACCTACCGACGGATTCGATGACACCTAACATCGTTACACTTTCCAACGAGGTTGCACCATCAAATAAGAAATCTGGAATCGTAGTAATGGATTCAGGTATGGTCATGGATTGAATAACTTGATTTTGGGCAAAGACACCTTGGCCAAGATACTGTAAATTGGTGGGTAGGTTGATTTGATAAAGTGGGGTGTTTTTAAAGGCACTTGCACCAATTGAGGTAACCGTTGAAGGTATATCAATGGCGTTTAAATTGCTGTTATTTTGAAAAGCACCAATGCCTATTTCTTCAAGTTGATTTGGCAAGTCAACATCAGACAATGCGTAATTGTTAAAAAACGTATAATCTTTAATCGATGTGATTTGATCAGGTAAAGTAATTGAACTTAAGGCGTAATTATTTCGAAAAGCACTTTCACCGATATAAAAAATATCAGAATGTAAGTTGAGGTCGGTTAGATTGGTCGCGTTATAAAAAGCATAGTCACCAATATAACGAATGGTGCTAGGAACGGTAAAGGTTTCAAGGCCAATATTGTTTTCGAATAAGTTGTTGGGGATAGAATCAATCAAAGGTGAGAATTCAAACGTTTTTAAAATCGGAAGATTGGAAAATGCACCGACACCGATAAATTCTACGGTGTCAGGTAAAGTAATCGTTTCATATCTTGCGAATCCCGATAAAGCATAATGACCGATAAATGACAAGGGTTCGACTAATGGAATAGGTTCCAAAGCATTCGTTTGATAAAAACTAAAGTGACCTAAACTTTCAATCGATGAAGGCAGGATTAAGGTTTCCAGACTTTGAACGTTATATAAGAAATATTGTGGGATGGCTATTGCATCACTTGGGAGTCGTAGTGACGTTAGTGATTCGTTATTCGCAAACATCGCTTGGCCGAGTGGGACACCATCTTCCATAAACACTTCTTCAAGGAATGCGTTGTTGGCAAAAGCTGCAACACCAATCGATTGGATATGAGAACCAATATAGACGCTTTTGATGTTGGTGTTGGCAAATGCTTGGTCGCCAATTTCAATGACGGGTTGATTATTAATCCGTTGGGGAATCACAACATCCGGTTGACTAACACGGTATCCTGTAATTCTCAGTCCACCTTCGACTTGAATGGTTGAGTAGGCAACGCCGTTACTTGGAATGAAATAGGCGGTGATTGATAAAACTAACAAGGTGAAACCATAGATTGTCATCAATCCATGCCGCATTTCTTGGTTGGAAATCCATAGAAGGATACCCGCACCAAAAATAAAAAAACCAATCACCAATAAAAGAAGGATGGGAAAATATGTGCTACCGGCAAAGTATGGAATGAGGGAACCGAACGGTAAATAAATAAGGAATGCTAAATATTGATTCAATCGATACCAAATGGCGCCTAATCCGGGTTGATACCAATAATAGTCGCGATCAAACCAAAGGATAGCAATCGACCACACAAACGATAATAAAAAACCAATCCATAAAACCCCTACGACCAAAAAATAAAGGATACTGAAAAGGGATAATGCTGTCAAAAGCAGGGTAGGAAAGAGTCGAATTCTTGTTTGATTAATCTTTAATTGAGATAGGAAATGGCCTTCTTTAGCTCCTTGTTGATAAAACCGAAGGGCTTTCTGAAGATTAACCTTTACACCATCACCAATTTCATAACGCAGACCATTAGTAAACGAAGCATTCGCTCCATATGGATTATGTTTTGCCATTTCACAGAATACCCTGATAAGCTTCTAAGGTTAAAACCACACCAAGAATGATGATGATAAGTGTGTAAGTAGAAGCAATCCAGATGACATAATTCGGCACTTGGTTTTCTTGGACTTTGGTATATGCGGTGTAATAGTCATCTTTGGGTTTCTTACCAACGAACAACATCAAAAATGTTTTACCACCGTGTAACAAAGGTGTAAAAATATTCCGGTTATAAACAAAGAAACCCCAGGTCATGGTTAGTTGAATCGCAAACACAAGCCAAATCCCGTCGGCAAAAGCTTTAAGATTGAATTTACCTTGCCACCACAAACTAAAGGCCATAACCAATACAAGTAAAACGCCATTAAAGACTAAAAAAGTGATTGCTTGTTTTCTAATTTCTAGTTTTTGTTTCTTTTGTTCAAGAGTTAGTTCTGTTTTTTTCATAACATTTCGTTCGCGTCAGTTAAATAATATAACAATTTAATCGCCACATAATAAAACTTGTTCGGAAATAGTTTTTGGGGTCTCAAAGCATACATGTTTTGTTCGCCAACTTGTAAACATGGAATGGTGACAATTGCTCGGTTTTGTAAAGCAAAATTGATGATTTGATGCATCTTTTCTTTTAGGTTTGCGTTCAATTGCTTAGTTTGATAAAAAATAAGCGTTATTTCATTTTGAATCTCTTTTTTCGTTTGGATCGATGTTTTCACTTTGACAATCGCTTGCTCAAGGTGTTCGTCGGTTAAAGTGAGCGTTTGATTTTTTGCGATGACCACATAGATTAAACTTGCTTGTGTTCTGACAACCCAGGGGAGTTTGTCATCTTGACGAACATAGATGATAAATCCTTCACTTTCAAAAGCGAATTGAAACTTATATTTCGCCAAATTGTCTTGAAATCCTTTGGATTGAATTGGTGTTTGGATTTGAAACGGAGGTAAATCCTCATCAATCATACGGTAATAATGCAGATACATTTGAATTGGAATCATCGCTTGTCTAGCCCAAATCAAGGCAATGGATAGACCAATTAACATCAATAACAAAACCGTTTCTAAGAAGATAACGTCTTGGTAAACGAAAAAATAGAGAATCGAAAGGATAGATATGATAAGTAAATAGCTACCAATGAATAGAAAAATAAAGAATCTTTTTTGTTTTAGGTTAGCTTGATTAGAAATTAAGCGTTTTGCCATTGACCATATAGGGTAATCGCTAATGTGCGAGTAAAGATGCCACCATCTGGATACCAAGTTCCGGTTCCATCTGCACGTGAATTCCAACCAATAAAGGTATAACCTGCAACCGTACCAAAATCATCTGGGAAGGTTGTACCATAATTAATCACTGTACCATATGCAACAACGCGGTTACCTGGATTTGGGACAACAGCGGTACCGCCAGGGTGGTTAGAACGGAAGGTGACAACCGCTTTAATCGATTGCCAGTGTGCAAATAATTCAATGTCTTCAAATGCTGTGATTGGTAAGGTCGTTAATGCTGGGTCGCCTGGTTTAGTACCTTCGTTGTTGGGGAAATTTTCCAAAACTTGATCATAGAGGTACCAACCACGGAATAAATAACCTGTTTTTCTTGCTTGGGGTAACACAAAGGTTGATCCAGGGATAAAGGTCGTTGGATAATCTTCTGTAATCATTTCACCGTCATTTAAATCGTAGGTTATCGTCCGAATGGTTGGAGCCCACTTTGCATATAGAACAATGGATTCGCTTGGCATCACATCAGATTCAAAATCCCATTCAATCGTATGATCGAGGTCTAAGTACCATGAAACAAAATCAAAACCGTCTCGAGTAGGGTCTTCTGGTCTTTCAATTAACGAACCAACTTCTTGGTTAAAAATAGTGTCGACTGTGGATGCAGCAGTATTAGCAGTAAAGAAATAAACATTGTAGGTTGGGGGTTCGGAAGTGCCAGTGCAACTTGCCAATAACATTAAAGCGGCAACAGAGGCGGTGATCAGACGTGATGATTTCATGATTTAGGCCCCTTTCTTTTGTTTGGGTTGAACTGGTGTATTTTTGTCTAATTGAGCAAATTCAGCATCACTCAAAAGTACAAAGTGATCTTTCGTTACTTCTCTAAGTTTAGGTAAGTTGGTAGGACTATACTGATGAACTCTAGGATTATAGTGAATTCGTTTACGATTTTTTTCATAGTCTGGATCGGGTTGAGGGATTGCAGATAATAACGAAACCGTGTAAGGGTGTAAAGGATTTTTGAATAATTCTTCTGAACTCGCCATTTCCACGACTTTACCATTGTACATAACAGCAATTCGGTCACAAAAGAATCGAACAACAGAAAGATCGTGAGCGATGAAAAGAATTGTTAAACCAAGTTTTTCTCTAAGGGTAAACAATAAATTGATGACTTGAGCGCGAATCGAAACATCGAGTGCCGAAATAGGTTCATCCGCAATAATAACGTTTGGATCCATGATTAATGCTCGAGCAACACCAATCCGTTGACGTTGACCACCCGAAAATTCATGGGGGTAACGAGACGCATATTCGGGGGATAATCCAACGAGTGTTAAGACTTCAGAAACTTTCTTTTCGATGTCTTTTTTACTCGTATTACCTTGAATAACAAGACCTTCACTAATAATTTCTTTAACGGTCATCCGTGGGTTGAGGGAAGAAATCGGATCTTGGAAGATCATTTGCATTTTTTGAGATTCTTTTAATGTATCTTTTGATCCATTGATTCTTTTTGCATCAGCAATTTTAGCTTGAAGTTCTTTAATTTTAAGATTTGCAATCGTCTTGAGTTTTTGAATTTGTTCTTTTGGCTTAGAAGGGTTTAATAGGTCTGTTTTAACAATGGGTAAC
>JBEDGE010000024.1:0-4244 GCA_041174805.1 Bacillota bacterium | reverse complement strand
ATCGTGTTGGTGGCAGATCAAGCGTCCTTGACTTAGACACTTTGTCTTTTGATGCAGGGCCCACTTTCTTTATTTAGCGATAGGTATTGGATGAAGTGTTCAAAAGAATTGGTAAAAAAATCGAAGATTACGTCACTTTAAAGCCTATTGAACCACTCTATGATTTATATTTTACCAATAAAGTTTTTAGACCTTATCAAGACCATAGCAAAATGATGAAAGAAATTCATCGTGTTTTTCCTGGTGAAGAAAATGGTTATCAAACCTATTTAAAAAAAGAATCGAGAAGACTCAAAAAACTATTACCTATTCTACAACTTCCATTTCATTCACCTTTCCAAATACTAAATCCAAAAGTACTATCAGCACTCGATGAAATTGATTTAGGGAAATCCCTTTATCAACGCTTAAAAAAGTTTTTTCATCAAGACGAATTAATTTTTTCGATGGCATTTCAAGCTAAATATTTGGGTATGTCACCTTGGGAATGCCCTTCAATCTTTAGCATGCTGTCTTTTATGGAACATGAATATGGTGTGTATCATGTGATGGGTGGGCTTTACCAATTAAATGTTGCAATGGCAAAACTGGCCGCCGAAATGGGAGTAACCATCAAACTCACGCAACACGTTCAAAAAATGGAAGTAGAAAAGAAACGTATTCATCGAATCAAAGTGAATCAAAAATGGATTAAAGTTGATCAAGTCGTCCTCAACGGTGATTTTAGTCAAGCCATTCAGTTAATTGATGAAAAATCTCGGCCTCATCGATACAGAAATAATCAACTTTCAAAACTCGAGTACTCTTGTTCAACGTTTAATTTGTACCTCGGCTTAGATAAAATTTATCCAATTGCCCATCATAATGTTATTTTTTCAAAAGACTATGCCCAGTATGTAAAAGAACTAACAAAAGATTTAACCTTATCGAAAGATCCCTCCTTTTATATTCAAAATCCAAGCATTATCGATCGAAGTTTTGCACCCGAAAACCAAAGTTCGATGTATATTCTTGTTCCTGTCCCAAATTTAAAAGCAAATCTTGATTGGAAAGAGATTTCAAAATCCTACACTGAATTAATCTTATCGCGTATTGAGAAACTTCCAGGCATGAAAGATTTAAGAAAGCATATTGTAAAGCAACACGTCCTCACCCCCTTAGATTGGCAAAATCAATACCACGTATATTTAGGAGCGAACTTTAATTTATCGCACGACTTTAGTCAGCTGTTATATTTTAGACCTCATAACCGTTTCCAACGATTTAAAAATCTCTATCTTGTTGGTGGTGGCACCCATCCAGGTAGTGGTTTACCCACTATTTATCAATCAGCATTGATTGCAGCAGATTTAATTGGTTCATGAACAAAATTGCGTTTTCTTTATGGTTGAGTTTAGTGATTTACACAATCATCTATGTGCTTTTTGTCCAAAGTGAATCTGCTATCTTAATCGATATCTTAAGTGGTGTCGCTGACCCTTTTGCTTCTAGTTTTTTTAACTTAATGGGTCTAGTTCCACTTTATTTTTTACTTGATTACATATTTTTTCAAGCGCATTCAAAATGGGGTATTCTACCCTATTTCTTAGGATTTGTCGGCGGTGCCTTTAGTATTTTATTAGGTTACAAAGGAAGTCAAATAACCAAAAGAAGTATGAAGAAATGGGTGCAACTTTTAATGATGATTTTAATTCTCTTTACTGGTTTAACATTCTTGCAAGGTTTTATCCAGGGACAGCCTTCGTTATTTTTTAATCAGTTTTTTCAAGATTCCTTGGTAGGTATTATGACAGTCGACTTTTTAGTGCTTTATGGATGGTCAATTTACCGATCAAAGCAATTATTTCCTCAATGGTATGTTGCCTTCATTCCAATCATCGGATTTGGTTTATTAATGTTATTCAACCAAATTAATAAGCATTAACCAGGTTGTTAGCGTTGTTATGGTTTCATTCATTTGTTCATTTAAGGTCACATCGGCAATGCCATCACCCCGTTGGAATCCATAGTCACCAAATTGACTATGATTTCCTCCTTCGATGATAAAAGAGGTAGTGAATGGTGAAAGATAGACTTGTGCAGCTTGATAGGTTTCTAAGTCTAGAATGTCATCATGACTTCCGGTAATCGAAAGTATTGGCATTGATGTTTGAGAAAAATCAGCATCTGAGGTTGTATAACTTGCTAAGAAAAAAACTCCATCGATTTGATCAAGATGGTCTACTGCATAAAAAGCAGCGCTACTGCCACCCAAAGAATGACCACCTATGAACCAAATATCAATATTGTTATTTTCTTGGATGATGGTGGAAGCAGCGTTGATATGCGTAATTGCTAAATTCCAAAGCGGTTGCGTGACAAATACAGAACTTTCACTTGCGATCGATAATGACTCGGCGAAAC
This sequence comes from Bacillota bacterium, assembly GCA_041174805.1. Lineage (GTDB taxonomy): Bacteria > Bacillota_I > Bacilli_A > RFN20 > CAG-826 > UBA970. The sequence continues at coordinate 1,841 of JBEDGE010000024.1, read as the reverse complement.
CAGCGTAGGCAATCGGATTAACAAGACCGCCAGGATAAAAAATAATGCCAACGGAAGAAACAGTGGATAAAAATTCATAATAGCCATTTTTTTGTGTGGCATTCCCATAGGCTCTTTTTGCTTGTGTTTGTGGTTGATAACTTATTGCGTATGAAGAAAAAGGTGCCAATACAATAAAACCAACAATGGATAAAATGATAATCCAGTGGCGTTTTCTGCTAGGATTTTTTTTCTTCATGAACAATAAATTCTTGAATTAAAGGGAAAACCTTGGTGATGACGTTTGCACATGCAAGTGCAACTTCCATATGTTCTAATTGGGTTCCGTTACCAGATCTCAATTCAAGATAATGGACCCAACTTCTTAAGGTGCCATTCATATAAAGTCTAGACATCGTTAAACCTTCGGGTAACACTGCACGAGCTTGTTCTTTCGCAATGCCATTATTGATGGCCCAAGTATAAGTTTGCTTGGCTAATTCAATCATTGACTTTTGTTTTTCTTCCCATTGTTTTTGCAACTGCGCGCCGTTGGGTTGATCGCTTAATTTAATACTATTTTGACGATTTTTATCATCTTGTAATCGAGCTTCTCGAGTCATAAATTCTAAATGCTGGGTTGGATCAGCGTAACGTTGAGAAAATTCTTGGAATGAAAAAGACCGATGTCTTAGAATTTGCCGGGCAATATCACGAGTTGTTTCGATTTCTAAGCATAATGAAACCATTTCTAATGGGGACCAATGTTTGTGTTTTACGAGATAGCGAATTAATTTATCTGAGGTAGCCATATTCATTTGATTGGTTGGATTAGAAACACGAGCACAAAACGCAATCAGCTCTTGCGCATTCGAAAGCCCTTCGAGCTTGAGCGCATCTACTGGTTGAGAATAAGAGATTAGTTTGACTTTCATATGTGCACCTCTTGCTCATTATATCGATTGTTTGATGTCTTTAAAATAAAAAAATCTCACTCAGAGATTAGATGGTGCCCCCTGCCAGAATCGAACTGACAATAAGTCCTTACCATGGACTCGTTATGCCATTTAACTAAGGGGGCACACGCTTTTCAATCATAGAAAAAAAACACGCTTTTGTCAATGAATGGAAGCGTGTTTTTGATTTCTAAAATAGAATTGTGAATTAGTCCGAGGTTTTAAACGATAAAATTTGGTTTTTAACATCTAATGTCACGGGGACTTTTGGCGTAATTTTACCTTGAATTAAACCTTTAGCAATAAAGGTTTCAATTTCTTTTTGTATAAAACGCTTAAGTGGTCTAGCCCCATATTCTTTACTAAATGCTTGATCTAAAATATAACCTTCAATCGCTTCAGTAAAACTGATCAATATCCCTTGTTTTTCTAGATGTTGCTCAAGTTGTTGTAACATCCGCGTGACAATCATGGCTTGGGTATCTTTATTGAGAGGGTGGAAATAGACAATTTCATCAATTCGATTTAAAAATTCAGGTTTAAATGTTCGATGGAGTAAATCTTCAACCGCATCCGATTTGCCTTCTAATAGTTGCTCCGATCCTAAATTAGAGGTCATGATAATCACTGTATTTCTAAAATCGATGACGCGACCTTGTGAATCCGTTAGGCGACCTTCATCTAGAACTTGGAGGAGGAGATTAAAAACTTCAGGGTGCGCTTTTTCAATTTCATCGAATAAAACGATGCTATAAGGTGCTCTTCGAACCTTTTCAGTTAATTGTCCGCCTTCTTCATAACCTACATAACCTGGAGGCGAACCAATTAAGCGTGTCACTGAAAATTTTTCCATATATTCAGACATATCGATTCGAATAATTTGCGTATCATTGTCAAACAAACCCT
>JBEDGE010000023.1:0-3411 GCA_041174805.1 Bacillota bacterium | reverse complement strand
AGATGACGAAGAGAAAGTACTCGCCCAGCAAAAAAAACCTAAATAATATAATGTTTTTCGTTTTATCTATATTTATTACAAGTTTTTTGATTTCCTATCAAAAAGCGAACCTAGATTCGTTCATCAATCGTTTTCTTTTTTTAGATAAGATAGAGTAAAATAACGTTAGTTTAAGGAGTCAATATGCAAATTAAACCATCATTAAGAAGTAATGTCTTTACCAACAGTCATCCTTTAGGTTGTCAGCAATACGTTATTAATCTTATTAAAGAGGCTAAAACCTTACCTAATTTTACAGGTCCCAAAAAAGTATTAATCATTGGTGGTTCTTCTGGTTATGGCTTATCAACCCGAGTAACCTTAGGCGTAAATGCAAATGCTGAAACAATCAACGTCTCGTTTGAATCGCGACCCAAAGGTGATCGTACCGGTTCGGCAGGTTGGTGGAACAATATTTATTTCCAAAAGGCCATGGAAGGAAACAATAAAATCCATAAAGATTTTGTTGGAGACGCTTTCGCTCAAAGCATGAAGGATCAAGTAAAGGAATACATTCGTACAACCTTTGGAAAAATAGATTTAATTGTTTATTCATTAGCCGCAGGTGCTCGTCAAAATCCTACCACGGGTGAATTAGTTCGTTCTTCATTAAAAACCATCGGTGAACCCGTTACTGGAAAAACAATTGATATTGGTGAATTACAAATTAAAGATCTGACAGTGAGCCCAGCAACTGAACAAGAAATTAAAGATACAGTTTATGTCATGGGTGGTAGCGATTGGTTAGATTGGGTCCAACAATTAACCGATGCTAACTTATTAAATCCCGGTGCCAAAGCTATTTCCTATACTTATATTGGCAGTAAGAATAATGCCAAGATCTATCGAGATGGCACGATTGGTAAAGCAAAAGATGATTTAGAAGCAGCAGGTATTCAAATCGATCGATTATTAAAACAACGTATAAAAGGGGAAGGTTTAATTTCTGTCTCGAAAGCAGTTGTGACCAAAGCTAGTGTGTTCATTCCTAAAATTGCGTTTTATGTTTCAACAATGTTTGAGGTGATGAAGAAACACGGTGTCCACGAATCGACCTTACAACATAAGCATCGTTTATTTAAAGATATGGTTTATGGGACAAAACGCCTCCTTGATGAAAAAGGTCGTATTCGTATTGACCATTATGAAATGCAGGCAAATATTCAATCTGAAATTGATGCGATGAGCAAAAAATTAGAAAATGACTCTATCTTTCAATTGAATGGAACCAAACAATTTATTGATGAATTCTATCAAATCCATGGCTTTCGATTGCCTGGTGTCAATTACGACGCTGATGTCGATATAGATAAACTGAGTCTATTGGAGCCCAAATAATGTTTATCGGCATACGACTAACAAACTTATTGATTGTATCGATTATTTTTCTTGCACATTTTTTTGCACCAGAAGGTTATCTTTTTTATCAACACACGATGAGCGAATTAGCGGGCCAAGGTGTTCCTAACGCTTGGATTTTAACCTCGGGATTTGTCCTAGGTGGCGCTTCATATATTGGCTTTGCAATTTATTATGTTCAAAAGCAAAATCTACCCAAATGGTTGTTCTGGTTAACCGCACTGAATGGATTAATGACACTTCTGCTCGGTGTCTTTCCTACAAGTTATGATGCGTTGATCAATGTGAATGTTAATGAAACTGTGGTAATTATTCATCGCTATATTGCCTATGCAAGTAACCTATTAACTTTGTCTAGTATCACCACTCACGCGGCACTTTCAAAACAAAAATATCTAAAATTACAACACTTGTTCTTCTTAGTATTTGCCTTTGTTTTTTCAGGATTTTTTATCTTATATAACCAAGATGTTCGTGGTATATTTCAAAGATTAATCTTATTGACCACAACATTATGGACCTTAAGTAGTTATGGTGAATTAGTATTAAGTAAGAATCGATCGGTACAACAAAACTTCGCCCGCGCGAATCGTTAGTATTACATCTTGATTCTCAATCCATTCGTTGGATAATGTGAAGGTGTCTTTGACAGTTAATTCTTTTTTTACCAAAGGATACCGTGCATGTTGGATAGAAATATCCGCGTGTGAAAGTGTGAAGATTGAAAAAAATTTTTCAGATTTTTGGTTTTTTAGATTGTAGATACCTTTTTGTAAATATTGAATGGATTGGTGTGGTGTTAGCAGCGTGACGCCTGCGTGTTGAAAGCGAAAAAGCATCTGAATAATGGCTTGATAATGATCAAGTCTTCCACCTTGAAATCCAATCATCTGGATAATAGCGTAACCTTTTTTTATGACCCAATTTAGGGCGAGCTCTGCGTCTGATTGGTCTTTATTTGTGGGAAAGGTAGCCAATGGCACCTTGTCCGCTTGAAGTTTTTTTAAAAACTTGGGCTGAATTGAATCAAAATCTCCAATCGCTTGGGTTATTTTTTTATGTTTCTTTAGTAGTAGTTCGCAACCTTTATCCACGGCGATGACATCACCTTGAATTAAAGGCAAATCATCATTGGTAACTTGAGAAAGAACAATTGTAGCAGACTTATTTAACATTGAGGAATTGGTTTTTCCAAGCTTGAATACTATCGATTGGAAGTTGAATGTCTGTTTTAAATCGATCATCAATCATCCCTTCAAGTAAGTGGATATCATTGCGATCAAGAACGGTTAATTGAAAATCCTTTTTCTTTTCTAAAGCGCGGTGATCAACTGCTAAGATGATGGTTCTTTTTTTCTTTTGCAAAGCACGAATGCCGGCATGCAATCTTGTACCGACATACTCAATATCTTGTTGATTGAGAATTGCATCATAATCTTCAAGATTGGGATTAATGAGTTCTAAATTAGTTGGAAGACTCAATAAATTTGCATAATTAAAATCATTAACACCCTGTAACCACAAGTAAACTTTGCGATATTTCTTGCTTAAAATATTTAGCATTTGTTGGTCGGCAACAGGATTTTTATCATAATCTGTTAAAGTCGTTACAACATCAAGTGCCTTGGTTTTAGGAATGTCTTTACAATGATCTTTTGTTAATTTCCACATGGTTGGACATGCTGTATTGAGGATGTTTTTAAAACCCATTTCATTAAATTGGCGCAGGGTATAGTTATCGCGAACAGAGTGAAGCATTTTTTTATCTAACAATCGATTGTAGAGTAACTTTGAATATTGATTAGGTAGGTCGCCCTTTTTCCACCAACCAACACCAACCAAAATTAATGGTGAAACAATACTCGCAGAGCGTAAATTAATATCCCAGAGTTTAATAATGCGATTCATTTTGCCGCGAATCAAATTAGATCCACATACAAATCGATAATCAAAATCATAACTATAAAAAATATTTTTAAGGTACATCGTCACCGGTAAATGGGTTGAAGCTTC
>JBEDGE010000022.1:0-2663 GCA_041174805.1 Bacillota bacterium | reverse complement strand
TCTTTTCTGATAACGCGAGTGGTCATAATATGGTGACTTTGGTTGCAGATGGCGTTGGGGACTATCTTCTTAAACAATTTAAAACAGCCCAATATGTTTCGGTGTCTGGAAATATGTGTGTCGATAAAAAAGTAAGTGTCATCAACGGTGTAAGAGGAAGAGGAAAACATGTGATTACGGAAATCACCATTCCTCGAAACGTTGTTGAAGATGTTTTGAAAACCACCCCAGAAAAAATCGTGGATTTAAATGTTAAGAAGAATCTTCTCGGTTCAATTATGGCTGGTTCAGTTCATAGTGCCAACGCCCATTATGCAAATATGCTACTCGCAATTTATTTAGCAACCGGACAAGACGCCGCTAACATTGTGGAAGGCTCTCAAGGTATCACTTACGCTGAAGTAAAAGATGGTAATTTATATTTTTCCACAACCATTCCCAACATCATTGTTGGAACAGTTGGCAATGGAAAAAACGAAACTCATTTCCAGGAGCGTCTAGAAAAAATGGGTTGTAAAGGAACGAATTCAAGTCAGACACTTGCGCACTTAGTGGGAGCAACCGTTTTAGCAGGAGAACTATCCTTACTTGCAGCCTTAACAAACCCGCATGAGTTAATGAAGGCTCATACGACGATAGAAAGAAAATAAAGATGATTAAAGTTGGTATTGATTTAATTAATTTTTATACACCCCAAGTGTATTTAGATTTAGCAGAATTAGCATCAGTTAGACAAGTACCAGTTGAAAAATATACCGTTGGCATTGGTCAAGAAAAAATGTCTTTGATTGATCCTTTTGAAGATATCGTTACCATGGCAGCAGAAGCCGCTTATGACATCGTTAAAGGTCGAGAACAAAACATAGGTTTGGTTTTGTTTGCAACTGAATCCGGTGTTGATTATTCCAAATCTGCCGGTGTCTATTTACATGCTTTGCTTCAATTAAATCCAAATTGTCGAGTTCTAGAAGTTAAACAAGCTTGCTTTGCGGCCACCGGAGCTTTATTACTTGCAAAAGATTATGTAACCCTTCATCCAGATAAACTAGCACTCGTTGTTGCTAGCGATGTCGCTTGGTATGGACTCAATACCCCTGGAGAAGTTACACAAGGTGCAGGTGCAGTGGCGATGGTTGTCAGTGTGAACCCACGACTCGCAACCATTGAAGAAGGAAAAGCAATCGTAGAAAACAGTAAGGATTTTTATCGTCCTTCTTATAATGAAGTACCGATTGTGGATGGTAAACTTTCCATACGTAGTTATAAAGAACTTCTCAAACAAGTTAGACCAGACAAACCTCTTAAATTTGTTTGTTTCCATATGCCATTTGCCACGATGAGCGATAAGGCATCAGAAGTTTTAACTGTACCTTTATCTCCAGAAACGTTAATGGCAACGAAGGCTTTTAATAAAGATGTCGGCAATATTTATAACGGATCTTTATACCTTTCATTCATTTCATTATTAACAACCTATCCCAAATCACTCGCAAATGAAACGATTGGCATGTTTTCTTATGGATCGGGTGCAACTGGAGAAACCTTTTTCTTAACTCTACAACCCAATTATGAAAAAGCGATCGACAAAAAGGCATTTTTAAGTCTCGTTAATCAACGAAGAAAAGCTGATTTTTCAACATATGAAAGATTGATGACAGGATATGAACATAGAGAAAAAAGTTTAAATTTTACCACGACCATTCCTAATTCCAAACATCGATTTGTATTGACTGCAATCGTCAATGGTCACCGGGAATATTTCAAACGTTAAATTTATTTGAGTAGATTCTTCATCGCTTTCGCAATCATGTTGGTTGCAAGTTTTGGGAATAATCGACTGATTTTATCTAGCATTGAAGCGTCACTTCCAACCACCAAACGATAACGATTTTGTTTGATACCTAAATTGATAATCATCTCTGCTGCTTTTTCTGGACTTAATGTTTTTTGTGATTTTGCCATTTTTTCTGCTTCTGCTTTTGACATGTTCATATCGACACCAGAGTTCTTGGTAATGTTGGTTCCAATCGCTCCAGGAAAGACCACGGTGACTTTGACTGTTGTGCCTTTTAACTCTGCGTATAAAGCTTCCGTTAATAACTTAACAGCAGCTTTAGATGCACCATAAATTGCTTGTCCTGGAACGGGTGTAAAACCACCCATACTTGAGATGTTCACCAGGTTTGCCTCTGGACGTTTAACTAAATACGGAAGGAAAGCACGGCACATATTTAAGGTTCCGTAAAAATTCACACGCATCACACGATCAATGTCTTTTGTCTTTAACTGCATAACCTTTACAAAGGGTTGAATAATTCCAGCATTATTAATTAATCCATCGACTTGACCAAAGTCTTTTTCTATCTGTTCTGGTATGGTTGCAACAAGCTCGTCATTGGTGATATCGACCACATATGTCTTTAAGTAAGGTTGTTTATGATCTGCAGCTCGTTCAGTTTCTTTTAGAAAGGTTTCAGAAATATCTAAAGCTGCAACTTTAGCACCTTGACGAAGCAGCTCTAGGGTTAATGCTCGACCAACACCATTACCAGCGCCAGTGACAACAAAAACTTTATTTAATAAATTTTTCATGACTTAATCTCCTTATTTTCATTATAAACAACACGATTAGATAAATGACGAATCTTGGTATAATACTTTGT
>JBEDGE010000021.1:0-5803 GCA_041174805.1 Bacillota bacterium | reverse complement strand
ATGTTAAAGATTACATTAACCCCTCCCAATATCCAATCACCTTCAACACAGTTTATGATGATTGATCAACGATTAATTGCGCCATTAACCATCATCAAAGGTATCCACCAAGGATTGGTTGAAAGCATCATGCACGTCAGATCAAAAGGACCCTTTCAAGATTTATTTGACTGTGTTACCCGTTTGTATCCAATCAATGTCTCCTTAAATCAACATTTAGCATTAATCGATGCAGGCGCTTATGATTGCTTTGGATTGAATCGGGCAACTTTAAGAGCAAGTTTGCCAAACGCGATAAAAAATGCTGCAATTCAATCTACTTTTATTGATGAAGCAACTGGTTTAATACCCCCTTCTTCTTTACCTAAAATGTCGTATATCCAATCCACGGATTCTGCCTTTGATAATTTAGAAAAAGAACTCGATGTCACCGGCATGATTTTATCTCAAAGTGTGCTTGGGCCTTATCGACTTGATAAACAAAATCCACACGTTGCCACTATTCAAGAGGCTAAGAAATCGAATCAAGTTATTACTACCGGAGGGTTAATTCGTACCATCCGTGTGGTCAAAACCAAAGCAGGTCAAACCATGGCATTTATTACCATGTACGATGAAACTGATAAACTTGACTTGGTGATATTTCCAAAACTTTATGAAAAGCTTGCAACAACAATTGCTAGAGGCCAACTCATTATCGTGGTAGGCACCCTTGATCAAGAAAAACAAGATAGTTTTATTGTCGACCAATTGAGACCAATCAAATCATGAAAACACTAAAAATCATCGATGGTAATGCTTTACTATTCCGGGCCTATTTTGCATCAAGTTATGGCGGGGCAAGTTTAACAACCAGCACGGGTATTCCTACGAATGCCGTTTATGTCTTTGCCAATATGTTACAAAAAATCCTTTTTCCCGTTGAAGACAATATCCATATTTTAGTAGCGTTTGACACCGGTGAAAAAACCTTTAGACATCAGGAATTGGAATCTTACAAAGCCCATCGCAAACCCGTACCAGAAGATTTAATTCCTCAATTTGCCATCGCTCGCGCATTGTTAAATGCTCTAAATTTATTTACCTTTGAACAACATGGATTTGAAGGCGATGATGTCGCGGGAACTGCAGCCATGCTAGGCTTAAAAGCTGGTATGGAAGTTGAGATTTACACTTCTGATCGCGATTTTCTACAATTGGTTCAACCCCACCTTACCGTCAATTTGATACGTAAAGGTGTCAGTGAAATGATCAAAATGACAAGAGAAAAAGTCATGGCCGATTATGGCATTACCCCTGAACAAGTACCGGATTATAAAGGGTTGGTTGGTGACGCAAGCGATAATCTTCCTGGCATTCCTGGTATCGGAGAAAAAACTGCCATTAAGTTACTCCAGCAATTTTCAACATTTGAAAAAGTATTAGAAGGTGCACAAACCTTAAAAGGAAAAATTGCTGAAAATTTATTGGCGCATCAACAATCCGGTATCATTTCCAAAAAACTTGCCATCATTCAAACCAATATGAACTTACCCTTTGATTTAAATCAAACCCTCTATCAAGGTTTAGATGAAAATCGTTTTCAACAATTCGTAACTCAGTATGAAATGAAATCACTCTTAGGGCGCTTTCAAATGAAGTCGGATACGGTTTCCCAATCCATTACATATGAAGAAGTTAAATCTCTACCAGATCAAACCTACCAACAAATAAGCATTGTCCCTATCATCAAGGCTGGAAACTACTTCCAAGAATCTTTAGTTGGATGGGTTGTTCAAAACCAACATCGAACATTCGTATTAAAACTTGAAGACAGTATGGTTGATCCAATTTGGAAACGAATCATGGAAGATCAAAGCCTTGAAAAAATCGCATTTGATTATAAAGAACTTCTTGTGCTCTGTCATCGATATCAAGTTTTGATTCAAGGGCCTTTTTTTGACTGTATGCTAGCCACGTATGCATTAGATGAGACACCTTCTTTAAATCGTCAATCTGTCATGCAACAGGCTGGGGTTAACTTAAGTGAAAATTTAGTCGAACAATGTGTGCAAGTAGCGCAATCACTCAAACCGATGAAAGATCGCCTAACTCAACATTTAAAAGATAAACAACTTGAAAAAGTGGTCTATGATATTGAATTTCCTTTAATTCCCGTTCTTGCTTCGATGGAAATCGAAGGGCTACCGATTGATATTGGTTATTTAAAACAAATGGAAAAAACTGTTGAGGAAAAGATTCAAGATCTCAAACAAAAAGTATTTGGGCACATTGGCCAAAGCTTTAATTTAGATAGTCCCAAGCAATTAAGTGACATCCTATTTACGGTTTTACAATTACCAAATCCAAAAAAGGGTTCAACCAATGCAGAAGTCTTAAAGCAAATCAGTACCCTTCATCCTTCTCTTCCTTTAATTCTTGAATACCGTAAGTATGCAAAATTACAATCCACCTATATTAAAGCCTTACCTGAAGTAAGCTATCCAGATGGTAAATTACATCCAATTTATCAACAAGCGCAAACCACGACAGGGCGCTTATCATCCTTTGATCCCAATATTCAAAATATCGCAGTTAAAGATGAAGAAACCAAACTTATTCGTAAAGCCTTTTATTATCCTAATCATGATTTTGTTTTACTTTCTTTTGACTACTCGCAAATTGAACTAAGAATATTGGCAGAACTCGCCAATTGCCAATCTTTAATAGAGGCTTTCCATAAACAAGAAGACATTCACACTCTGACGGCAAAACGGTTGTTCTCAAATGGAAGTGACGTTACCTCTTTGATGAGAAGACAAGCAAAAGCAGTCAATTTTGGTATCATCTACGGTATTTCTTCTTGGGGTTTATCGGAACAACTCGGTGTATCTCCCTCTGAAGCAAACCAATTGATTGATGCCTTTTATCTAGCCTATCCTGAATTGAAACAATACATGCAAAACCTAATTGTTTCCTTACAAGAACAAAAATATGTCTCAACACTCTTGGGTCGTCGTCGATACCTACGGGAAATTTCCGGTAGTAACTTCCAAGCTAGAGAATTTGCCAAACGGGCTGCGATGAATGCCCCGATTCAAGGAACCGCGGCAGATTTATTGAAACTCGCCATGATTAAAGTGGATGCGGCGTTGAAAAGCAAAGGATTCAAGACAAGATTAATTCTAACGATTCACGACGAATTAATATTTAAAACCCCTAAAAATGAAATTGATCAAGTCATGCCATTAATTCAAACCATTATGGAAACGGCATTACCATTAAAAGTTCCTTTAAAGGTGGATGGTCATTATGCCGAGACTTGGTATGATTTAAAATAAAAGTATGCCAGAACTTCCTGAAGTTGAAACCGTTGTTAAAACCTTACGCCCATTGATGGTGAATAAGACCATTAAGGAAATTGATATTTTTCATGACCGTATGGTCAAACCTAACGTCGCACAATTTAAAAAAACATTGATAGGCAAATCGATTGAATCAATTGAAAGAATCGGGAAGTTTATTCTATTTTTTTTAACGAATGATGTAGTTGTCATCTCTCACTTAAGGATGGAAGGCAAGTATGTGGAAGCCAAAGATCATGCCACCCCCCTTTCTCGATTTGCAAGATTAGTTTTTACCTTTAACGATGGAACCCGGATGATCTATGATGATATGAGAAAATTTGGGACATTTGAATTAGCTCATAAATCAGACTATTTGAAGCATGCTTCGTTGAAAAGTTTAGGTAAGGAACCATTAAATCCTTTAGATCCCAAACCGATTCATCAAGCGTTTCATCGAGCAAATCGTCCAATAAAGTCTTTGTTATTAGATCAAGGTATTTTATTAGGGATTGGCAATATTTACGCCGATGAAATTTTATTTGCTTCTAAGATTCACCCTTTAACAAAGGGCCATGACATTACGTTAGACCAAACATCTACGATTTTAAAACATGCTCAACGCATCCTCAAACAATCGATTAAGGATGGCGGCACACGCATTCGAACCTATCAGTCAGGTCAAAAAATCGATGGAGAGTTTATTACCAAAATAAAGGTTTATGGTCGAGATGGTTTAGCCTGTACGGACTGTCACCATCGGATCGATAAAATCATGGTGGGAGGACGTGGCACCCATTATTGTCCTCGTTGCCAACATCATCCGTATTTTCCTTTTGTGATTGGCATAACCGGAGAAATTGCCACCGGAAAATCTACGTTTATTCAAGAAGCTCAACGTTTAGGTATGCTTTCTATAGAGGCAGACAAACTTGTCCATGACTTTTATCAAACTCGACATGCAGTTCAATTACTAAAGAAAGTGTTTCCAGAGAGTATCGTCAATCAAAAAATAGATCGAAAAAAATTATTACACGCCATGGTTAAGGATCGTGCCCGTTATGACAAATGGATCAACATCTTATTTCCGATGGTTAAAAAGTCTATTCATCAACAATTATTAAAAAGTAAATCAAAGGTAGTCTTATTGGAGGTTCCTTTACTGTTTCAAGGGAATATCGATGCCTTTACAGATATTAACATTGGAATTGAGACATCGAAGCCAATCCAAATGAAACGATTAAAAGATAGAAATCCTGAGACCGCTGATGCGTTGCTCATTCTTAATGAACGTAATCAATATCGTAATTATCTATCGTTTATTGATCAACGATTGATCAACAATGGTAATCTTCAAGCTTGGAAAACTTTAATCCAGAAAACCCTAAAGCCTTATTTAAATAAACTTTAAAGTGGCATCATCGCCGGTAAATAAATGGGTTTCGTAATGATTTGAACGAGTTGTAACCAATCGGTCATTAACATCTTTTTATCTTTATAACCCTTAAATAAACCTTCGAGTTGAAGGATCGGCACCGTACTCGTTACCATCGTCAAGAGGCCTTGTTTTTGACGTGCGATAAATAATGGAATTAAGACATCGATTAACATTTCTTCACTGATGGGTTGAGATCCTAATCCATCTAAAATTAGCACTGAGAGTTTTTGAAGACGTTCAAGTTCACGACTAAATCCATTAGCATCCATTTTTTTATTAGCAATTAATCGTGGTAACTGTAGGTTGAAATCTAGCATGCCGATGGTTCCTAATTCATTCAGCGCATATCGAAATGCAAAAATACCAAGAGCAAAGGATTTACCAGATTGATGGGGACCAATGAGCGCAAGGCCATCGTTCGTTTGCTTTTGTAAAACCTTCATTAAATAAACATAAAGAGCTTTTTGACCTTCACGTTGTTTTAATGATTCAAAGAGTTTGGAATCTTTCCAATCGGGATTAAAGTCATCATAAATTAAGAAACGCGATACCTTTAATTGATCATCGAGCATCGGACAGGGAGAAAATTTACGTTCTAAAAAACCTACAGCGTTTCGTTGAATGCTAACCACATAATGACCTTGTGGTTTTAAACATTTTCCCGCTAATCGGCATTGTTCTACTTCTTGTTCATCAATTTCTAATTTTAAAAACGTTGATAAGTGTTGTTGTATTTCTGATTCTTTGATCTTTAACGTTTCGATGGTTTTTTTCAACCATTTACTTTGCTTTACTTGGAGGATGGCTTGCTTAATGGCCTCTTCAAAATCATCTTGAATTAAAGGTTTTGGATTAATCGGTTTCATTTTAAACCCTTCATCTTATTCTCGAGTTGATCTAGTTCACCTTCATCAACTTCTGTAATGGGAATTTTCGTTTCGGAATTCGTATTCGTAAGCGTCGGTTCGATCATGTCTTTTTTGACTGGTGTTTTTGATGGTCTAGGTTGGCTTAATTGATAAAAATAATCCATGGTATCAAC
>JBEDGE010000020.1:0-12583 GCA_041174805.1 Bacillota bacterium | reverse complement strand
CTTAAAGACAATTTCTTTACTAAGTAAACGATGAGTGCCAATAACAAGTTGAATATGACCTTCTTTAATTTGTTTGATATATTCTTTTTGCTTCGCTTCAGGAATTAATCTAGAAAAAATCGCAATATTAATACCAAATGTTGCAAAGCGATCAATCGCGCGTTCGTAATGTTGTCTTGCTAAAAGTGTGGTGGGACATAGGATTGCAACTTGTTTATGAGCGTTGATGGCCTTAAATGCGGCGCGAAACGCTACTTCTGTTTTACCAAAGCCAACATCTCCACATAAAAGACGGTCCATGGGAAATGGTTTCTCCATATCAGCTTTAATTTCTGTCACCGAACGTTGTTGGTCGGGTGTTAAATCATAGGGGAATAGTTTTTCGAATTGAAGTTGCATTTCATCATCGGGAGGAAAAGCAAAACCTTGTGTAACAGCGCGATTTTTATATAAAACAACCAAGCGTTCCGCCAAATCATCCACTCTTTCTTTAATTCGTTTTTTTGTGCTTTCCCATTCTTTGGATTGAAGTCGATGAAGTTTGGGTACCGCACCTTCTTTACCAGAGAATTTTCTTACTAATTTGAATTGGGATAAGGGAACGTATAACACATCCGTACCAGCATATTGAATATGTAAATAGTCCTTGTGCAGACCATCAATTTCAATGGTTTTGACACCCAAATATTGGCCAATACCAGAGTATTCATGGACCACATAGTCCCCTACTGTCAAATCTTCATGTGAGGTTATGATGGTTGCTTCTTTATAACGAGAAAAATATTTTGAGGTTTTTTGGCGATAGCCAAATAATTCCTTGCTGGTAATACAAGCAAATTTGAAATCTGGAATTTCAAATCCTTCCTCAAGATTTAATAAAGTGATTGCGATGTTTTGATTGGGGATTTGTAATCCTTCTACAAACTGAAAGGTTTGTTTTAATTCGGTTAGTTGGGTGGTTAATTGATCCAACTGAGATTGTGTACTGACAGCAAATAGTACATGGGGGTAAAGCGATAACGCTGTTTTTAATGTCGTTTGCAGCGCACTACTTTGACCTGTACCAATCGTAATTGGTCTAATGGAAAGGTGAAAACCAGAATTAGAAACAAACTCTTTGTTGTAAATATTCTTTGTCGTACTCAAAACTCTATCCAGGGGGCGATACATTTGTAGATGAGACATTTGTCGACCTGCAATCGATAATTCTTGGAAATACGACCATCCTTCCTCGAGTAATAATTTGGCAGTACTTTCAACTTGATCCTGATTAGCAATGACCGTTATCGCATTCGGTTGATAATCTAATATTGAATAGTGTTGGGTTTGGGCAAAACTTAAGTATCGATAATGTTGCGGAGAGATTTGGTGTTGCTGAATGGATTGTAAATCACCAAGTGTCACTGCCTCTAATTGTGAATAAAGTTGAGGACCAACTAACTTCAAATCACTTGCGAGTTGAGTAAGAATTTTGTGTTCGAGGTCGCCTCTTTCTTCTGGAGTAAATAGGATGTCACTCGCTGGGAGGATTTCAACTTGATGAATTTGTTCAAAAGATGTTTGATTGGCGATGTCAAAATAACGAATGCTTTCAATTTCCTCACCAAAGAATTCAATACGAACTGGATGAGGTAAATTCACAGAAGAAATATCTAAGATATCCCCACGAATGGCAAATTGTAATGAAGCATCAATTTTATTAACACGTTGATAGCCTGCTGCTACCAATAGTTTTTTTAGATGTTGAATGGCGTGCGTTTCACCTGGTTTTAAACTTAACTTTAAACTTTCAACATATTTGGGATTAGGTAAATATTTCAAAATACCCGCTGTGTGGGTGATTAAAATCAGTGGTTTGTTCGTTAATAACTGACTCATAACATAAAGTCTTTGTGCCAACATTTCTTTATTGTTGGCAATCGTGTTCGCTCTTAATAATTCATCCACAGGATAGAACAAACAATGTGATTCCCCAATGAAACCTGTTAATAAATCGTAGACCTTTTGAGCGTTATAGAGGTTTGATGTAACGATATGAATGCTTTGAGGTTTTTCTAAATAGGCAGCGGCAACGGTAAGGGCAATTCCAATTGTATCGTCCAAATGAAAAAGACCCTTTTTTGCCAAGAGGGGGGTGGTAATCTTAGTTTCCTGGATGGTTTTAAATAAGGATTTCAGTCGCTATCACCTCGATTGAATTGATTCATCGCTTGTGAAAAATTGGTTTTGAGGTAAACCTCAATCGCGGAAGCCGCATCTTGAATGGCAATATTAATTTTCTTTTGATCTTCTTTCGAGGGTGCAGCTAAAACATAGTCTTTGCCTTTTTGTTCAATTGGAACAGCGCCGATGCCAATACGAATACGCTTTATTTCTTGAGTACTAAAGGTATCAATAATATGTTGCATCCCGTTATGCGAACCACTTGAACCGGTCATTCTTAATCTAATTTTTCCTGGTTCTAAAGCTAAATCATCATAGATAATCACCATTTCTTGTGGTGAGATTTTGTAAAATTGCGCAATCGCTAAAACCGATTGTCCGCTTAGATTCATGAATGTTGTCGGTTTTAAAAGAATTACTTGGTCAGAGGTGTGAGATACATATTCACCTTGGAAGTTGCTTTTGAAATGAGGAAGATTCCATTTTTTTGCCAAAGCATCAATCACCATATAACCCATGTTGTGGCGGGTATTGGCATATTCTTTACCTGGATTTCCCAGTCCTACAATCAATTTCACAAACTAATATTCCTTGCTTAACTATCTTATCACGAGTGCTATACTTGAAACGAAATGATGAAACTAAATTCAAACTTTATCTCATTATTTTTAAAGGGTTTAGCAATCGGAACAGCAGCGATCATCCCTGGTATTTCTGGTGGGACCATCGCTTTTATGCTTGGTATTTACGACAGATTAATCGATGCAATCGTTCATATCAAAAAAGACTTTAAGAAATCTATTTCAATCCTTATTCCAACAGGTCTCGGTATTGTTATTGCAATCGGTGCCCTTACCTTTCCAATGGGACTTGCTCTTGAGTACGCGCCATTACCAACAGTTGCTCTTTTTGCAGGTTTTATTCTTGGTAGTCTACCAACATTAAGAAAAGCATTACCTGCAAAATTTTCCACCACGGATTGGACCTATGTTTTAATCCCAGCTCTTGTGGCGATCTTATTGGGTGTGTTCTCCGTCGTAGGTGAATTAGACGCAAGCTCCATTCTAGAAGGTGACGCTTTCCTACCAAAATTGACTTTAGTGGTGGTGGGTTTTTTAGGTGTGTCTGCTTTTGTTGTGCCAGGTATTTCTGGGTCCATGCTGTTGCTGACAATTGGATTTTATGAACCCGTATTAAATAGCCTTCAACGTTTAATAGAAAACATTGTGAACTTACCTAGTTTGGTTCCTGAAATCATCAATTTCGCTTTATTAGGATTGGGTGCTTTCGTTGGTTTTATTGTGATAAGTTTACTCATGGCAATGTTATTCAAAAAATACAAAAACCAAATTCATCTTGCCATCTATGGCTTTATCGTTGGATCGATTGCTGCCATTTTTTACAATTATAAAATCGTTCCTGTCTATGAAAATTTAACTTTAGTGATGTTATTAATATCATTTGTCACACTTGTCGTAGGTGTGGTAGTAAGTTACGCGTTAAATCAACGATATGCGACTCGATAAATTCCTTGCTAATGCTGGGGTTGGCACACGAAGTGAAGTAAAAGACCTCATTAAAATGGGAGTGGTTTTGGTTAACAACAAATCCATACAAGATAGTGGATTTGATGTTGATCCAGAACGCGATGAAGTTTTGGTGGACGAATCACCAGTGGCCTATCAAGAATTTGTTTACCTAATGTTGAATAAACCAAAGGGTTATGTTTCGGCAAAAGAGGATCGAAAAGATCCAACGGCTTTTAGTTTGATTCAAGGCTATGAGCACCGTGATCTCCATTTAGTCGGTAGATTAGATAAAGATACGACAGGCTTACTGATTTTCACCGATAATGGACAACTCACACACCACTTAACGTCACCTAAACACGATGTTGGAAAGACCTACCACGTCACACTTGATCAGGCGATTGATAAAAAACTCATTGAAGTTTTTAAAGGTGGTTTTTCTTTAGGTGAAAAAGAAATGGTCAAGGCGGCTGAACTTAATCTATTACCAAATGACCATCAAGTTTCATTAAAGATCTACGAAGGAAAATTCCATCAAGTGAAGAGAATGTTTGCTAAATTTGGATATCAGGTTTTAAATTTACACCGGGAAGCGGTTGGCGAATTAACCTTAGGCGACTTAAAAGAGGGTGAATTTCGCGAACTCACGAATATCGAAGTGGCGAAACTCAAATCGCTTTAATTTTTAAAAAAGAAGCGTATATTGGTATAAGTTATGATAAAAATATTTAGATTTGTCTTGCCACTTTGGAAACGACTTCTCTTAATTTCTTTGGGGTTTGCAGCGATGGCGTTTTTGCAATTACAAATCCCTCGAAATGTTGGTTTAATCACAAACCTAGTATTAGCAGATGAGCCCACCTCGGAAATTCTCATGACCGGTTTATGGATGTTACTTTTATCCTTGGGTGTTATTGCTTTGGCGATTGGTAACGCTTTACTTAACTCTTCGATTGCAACAGGTTTTGCCAAGAATGTTCGCGATGCAGTTTTTCAAAAAGTAAACCAATTATCACTGAGTGAGTTTGAAAAATTTGGGACATCGAGTTTAATCACCAGAACCACCAATGACGTTCAACAAATTCAAGGTATTTTTTTATTTGGATTGCGCATCATCATTACAACCCCCGTTACGCTTGTGACAGCGATTACGCTTACGCTTGGTACAAATCCATTACTCGTCTTTGTCTTTGCGGTTTCTGTACCTGTGATTTTTATCGCTATCGGTATTACCTTTAAGATTGCCTCTCCACTCTTTGAAAAAGTACAAAAGAAATTAGATCAATTAACCCTAGTACTAAGAGAAAACTTAACTGGGGTACGCGTTGTAAGAGCGTTCAACCAAGAGAAGAAAGAAGCGAAACGATTTGCTGATGCTAACGAGGATTTAACACAAACTAACATGACGGTAAGTCGGACCATGTCTTACTTAAATCCATTTGTATCGTTGGTGTTTGATTTGACCTACTTATCGATTTTCTTTGTGGGTTTTGCAACATTTGATGGTCAAGCTTTGGTGCTTGGTGATGTGAATGTGGCCTTTGGAGACATCTTATCAACAGCTCAATATTCCAGCACGTTGATGTTCTCCTTATTAATGCTTGCCGCCATTCTCATTATGCTTCCAAGAGCAAGAGCGTCTGCGAAACGTATTAATGAGGTTTTGGACACCCACTCTTCCATCGTCGATCCTGCTAAACCAAAGACGAGCAAAATGACCACCGGTAAAGTTGAATTCAAAGATGTCGTGTTCCAATTTAAAGATGCGCAACAACCAACCTTGAGAAATATCTCTTTTACTGCAAAACCAAAACAAGTCACCGCTATTATTGGATCAACAGGAAGTGGCAAATCCTCCATCATCAATTTAATTCCTCGATTCTTTGATGTGTCTTCGGGACAAGTTCTGATTGATGAAGTCGACGTCAGAGAAATGAAACAAACAGACTTAAGAAACAAAATCGGATTCGTTCCACAACAAGCATTACTTTTTACAGGGTCTGTTAAACAAAACCTTACCTTTGGTAAACCCAATGCTACCGACGAAGAAATTTGGCAAGCATTGGAAGTGGCCCAAGCCGATCATTTCATTAAAAAGTATCCTGAGCAACTCAATGTACAAGTTTCACAAACAGGAAAAAACTTTTCTGGTGGACAAAAACAACGCTTATCCATCGCCCGTGCTTTGGTCAAGAAACCAGAAATCTATGTGTTTGATGATGCCTTCTCTGCCTTAGACTACAAAACCGATATTCGCTTAAGAAACCGATTAAAGAGTTACACCAATTCTGCCACGGTGATTATTGTCGCTCAACGGGTTAGTACCATTATTGATGCAGACCACATCGTTGTCTTACACGAAGGCCAAATTGTTGGTCAAGGTAAACATCAAACCCTCCTTACCACTTGTGAGATCTATAAAGAAATTGTCTACTCACAACTAGATCCAGAAGAAGTCGAAAAAACATTAGCTCTTACCAAAAATGATATGAGTTTAGAAGGGAGTCAAACCTAATGGCAGGACCAAGATATGGCCGCATGGGCGGACTTACCGAAAACGAAAAACCAAAGAACTTTAAAGGAACGCTCCGGCGTTTGGTGAGTGACTTTAAACCCTATCAAGCAGCACTTATTTTCGTTGCAATCATCATTACTATTTCCGTTGTTTTTACCTTGTTATCGCCGCTTTATATTCGTGATATCTTAAATGATATTATTGCTAACCCCGCGATCTTTTTTGATGAAGTGAATGGATTGCTTGCTTTACGTTGGACAGATATTCTTCTACGTTTTGGCATCATTGTTGGTTTTTATTTCTTTTCTCACTTCTTTACTTGGTTATCCGAATTTCTATTAATTCCTATTTCAAACCGTTACTCCTATAAGATTCGTCAATCCTTCCAAGCGAAGATGGATCGATTACCGCTCGCGTTCTTTGATCGACAAACCTATGGTGAAATTCTTTCTAAAGGCACCAACGATGTTGATAGTGTCTCTCGTTCACTTCAAGGCATTTTAAGTTCGGTTTTAAGTTCGTTATTTATGTTTATTGGGACGCTCGTCATGATGTTTGTGACAAGTTGGCAATTAACACTTGTGGCTTTGGCAATCTTACCGATTTCACTCTTTGTCACCATCTTTATTGCCAAGAATTCACAAAAACGTTTCAAAGCTTATTACGCAAAATTAGGGATGTTGAATGGACTCATAGAGGAAAATTATTCTGGTTATCGAATTGTTAAATTATTCAATAAAGAAAAAGAAACGGTCGAAAAGTTCACCAACTTAAATGAAGAATTAGCAAAAGCTGATCGCATGTCTCAATTCTTTTCTGGGATTATTTTTCCAGCGATCAACTTCGTCAACAACCTTGGATTTGTGGGAATTGCGGTTGTTGGTGGTTTGATTGATAACATTGGTAACATGGTGGCCTTCTTTATCTTGGTCTCTTTATTCCAACGTCCATTCCAAATGCTTGGTCAGATATCAAATATTATCCAATCATCGATAGCAGCAGCAGAACGTATCTATAAAATCATGGATGAACCAGAACTCCCGGAACCTTCTAAAGAAGCCATCCAATCCAATGCAAACATTAAAGGCAAGATTGAATTCAAACAAGTTGCCTTTGCCTATAAACCAGAACAACCCTTATTTACGAATTTAAATCTACAAGTTAATCAAGGCGACACCATCGCGATTGTCGGACCCACAGGCGCGGGTAAAACCACTTTGGTCAACTTGATGATGCGTTTCTATGAAATCCAACAAGGTGAAATTCTCCTAGATGGTAAAAACCTTAAAGACTATAGTTATCCAGCTTTAAGAACCGCTTTCGGTATGGTGCTTCAAGATACCTGGTTATTTAAAGGATCAATTCGTGACAACATCCGTTATGGTAAACAATCGGCAACAAATGAAGAAGTGGAGAAAGCTGCGAAAGCTGCGTTAGCCCATTTCTTTATTTCGACATTACCAGGTGGTTATGACTTCATGCTCAACGAAGATGGAACCAATATTTCCCAAGGTCAACGCCAATTATTAACCATCGCTCGAGCAATCTTAATTCAACCCAAGATGTTGATTCTTGATGAGGCAACCAGTAGTGTAGACACAAGAACCGAAGCTTCGATTCAAACTGCAATGACGTCATTAATGAAAGGTAGAACATCGTTTGTGATTGCCCACCGTCTATCGACAATTAAGAGTGCAAAACTGATTCTGGTGATGAAAAATGGTGCCATCGTTGAAACTGGAAACCACGAAACCTTATTAAAACAAAAAGGTTTCTATGCTGAACTTTATAACGCTCAATTTACTGGTAACAATAAAATCGATTCTACATCAGAAGAAAAATTCTAACGATTTAACACCATCACATCAATCATCATTTCCGCTTTTGTCATCCCTGCATGATGGGCTTTCATGGTTTTAGGCATCGTATCGTTTGCGGTCCCATGCGTAAAACCGAATTTGCCCTTTGCAACGGCAACAAAGTCACCAATGAATTCATCAAATCTAGGGTGGTTTGGTCCTAACCCATACAAGCGTTGATCTTTGACTTCTTGTTTGGTGAATAATAAAAAAAGTTGACCATAGTAATGTTGGAAATATTTTACAAATTCATTGTGTTGGTAATCTTTAACAAAGAAGGTGGCCGCGCGTGGCTCTAATGAAAAACTTCTTTTGAGAAGCTTAAAAAATTCTAGGTGTTCTTGAACGTTTAAAAATGTTACGTCAATGAGTCCGTGGTCTGCAAAAACAACATACGTTGTATCGGGGTTGTTTTGAGCCAATGTCTTTAATCGATGTTGAATGTCCTTCATTAAGTGACGAATGACTTTGGTTTTGGTCCCTTCTTTGTGAATCGATTTATCAGGGTCTAACCAATAACCATAGGTAAAACTAGGTTCTGGTTGTTGACTTACATGATGTAATTGTTGAAACCATTCATCGATGGTTTTATAACCGCCAGGTCGAACATCTGGCCACACTTGGTTGATGATGAGTTTAGGGTGTTGTTGCTGAAGTCGTTGAAAAATCGTTTGATATTGTATGGTTTTTTGAAGTTCTATTGCTGGTAGTGCGGGTTGTTGAAGTAAGGAGTCTTTGCCTGTAAATAATTCAAGGATCTTATCGTGTTCAGGAAAGTATTGTGCCCAGCCAAGCCAACCAATTTGATTGGGGTATTGCGCAGATAAAAAAGCATTGGTTGCGGCGGCGGTTGTACTTGGAAAGGTTGAAGTAATCGACAAAACGCGTTGCCTTCTTAACCAAGCATAAAATGGTAAGTGTTTACGTAAAATGCTTTGTCCCATTCCATCAAATAGAAGAAACGTAATTTTCTTTTTATCTTTTAATAATTTGAGTAGGGATTTAATGGGAGTGTGAAGGGTTGGAATTTGATAGTGCGCTAGAATGGTATTACTCAAGTTGACTAAAGAGTGCGTATGAGAATAAATGCTTTTCATTCGATGGTGCTCAAATAGGCGAGTGTGGCAATGGCAGCGGCTGTTGCCGCTTTCTTTAAATTCATTTCAAAGGTTGTATTCGCGTTGGATTGACCATTGTCTGAAACACCTCGGATACTCGTAAATGGAATCTTTTGTTGTTCGCAGATCGTATAAAAACCAAAACTTTCCATATCAAATGCATCTGCTTCAAATTGTTTGACAACCTTTGTCGCACTTGCTTCTGAATCTAAAAACTTTGAACCCGACACTAAGACGGGGTGTTTAATTTTTACTTTTTCCTTTGCGTATAAACGGCCAAGTGGACGTTGAAAGGTTGTGAGATCTAAGTCTGCATTGAAGAAGGTTTGAGCATGAATGACATCACCAATATTTTGTTTTCTCAAACCTGCACACGTACCAATTTGCATGACAAGATCCGGTTTGAAATCAGAAATGTGTTGTTGTAATTTGTAGCAATTTAACATCGTAATGCCAGTTAAAACTAAGCGGATGATTTGTTTTGAAAGCTTGAATTCTTCATAACCTTGAAAAGAGGATATTGTTGTCTTTAGTTGCGATTTAAACGCATCTAATTCTGCTTGCATCGCAAATACTAGGATGATTTTTTTCATTGGTTAAATTTAATTAAATCTCGATAAAGATTTAATAGTTTGGGATAAATCTTAGCATAGACTTTGTGATACAAATATCGATAACGTAATACAGCTTCTGGATTTGGGGTAAAGGTTTTGGACACACGCACCATTGAAGCAACGGCAGCTTCAGGAGATGCAAAATCGCCACTTGCTAAGAAGGCTGCAATCGCGGTTCCGAGCGAAGATGTTTCATTGGTTTGCACTCGAGAAACGGGTAAGTTAAAGATATCTGCTGTGATTTGGCAAATGGCATCAGATTTTGATCCACCACCTGATACACGTATTTCTTTAACTTTATGTTTTAAACGTTTTTGCATACCCAAAAAACCTTCTTGAATACCAAAGGCAATACCCTCAATTATTGCTCGGTATAAGTGAACTTTGGTATGAACATCACTCCAACCCACAATGGCACCCTTTGCTTCTGGTCTTCTTAATCCCGGACCCCAATAAGGCGATAGAACAAGTCCTTCAGAACCCGGTGGAATCTTCATCATTTGCTGATTTAATTTTTCTTCAACCGCCATTTGATCAATCATCGCTTCAGCAGTTTCTTTGTGAGCAAAGTTATCACGGAACCAAGAAATCATCCAATAACCACGATTAATATGAACTTCTATGTTATATAAGTTGGGAAGAGATGAAGGATAGCCTGGTAAAAAAGGTTCTGGTTCAACATAGACTTTACTTGGTACAGTCATGGAAACAGAAGTCCCGTATGACAAATTAGCATAGTCGTTGGTAAGACAACCTGTGCCCAACGTTTCAGCGGCCTTATCTGGGCCTGCTGCGTAGATGGGTAACCCTTCGGGTAATCCAAGTTCACTTGAAGCTTTTTTGGTAATCCGACCCAACAATTCACCGGGTTTTTTTAACGGAACCAACATGGTTAATGGAATATTAAATACTGCGGCTTTGACATGGGTAGGTTTGTACCATTTGCTGGTGATGAAATCTAAAGGATAATGACCAATCATGTTTGCAGCACTGTCCGTAAGTTGGTCGGTAAGTAAATAATTAAAATAAGTGGAAAGAGCAACATAATACTTTACTCGTTTCCAGGTTTCGGGTTCGTTTTGTCTCACCCATCTTGCCATCGTTCGTCGTGAGTTTAACTTTGCTGTTTGATATAAACCCAAGAAGTGATAGGCAATGTTGTGAAATAAAGAGAAAGGTTCAAATTTAGCTAGACGCTGATCGAGCCATAGGATTACTTTTCGAACCGGTTTTTTTTCTGCATCTAACATGATGGCAGTGCCACGGAATGCCGTCATCGCCGCCGTTGTAACTTGCTTTAATAACTCAGAGTGATCCTTTTTTAATGCAAGGGTAACTTGTTTAAGATTATCCCAATAAAAAGAAGCATCGTGTTCAGCATATCCGGGTTTTGATGTTTCATAGGTGGGGTTATAAACTTGTTTCTTGATGGCTAAGATTTCCCCTTGGCGATTAAAAATACTGACACGAACTGATTGGGTTCCAAAATCGATGGTTAAGGCAAGGGGTTCGGTTTTTGTATTCATGTTTAAGGTTAAAAACATTATAACGAGATTTCACAGGTTTTACCTATTCGATTGTATGGAAGGTTAAAAAGGTTTGTGATATGATTTTACTCGCGAGCATCCCACCTCAATAACGCGTGGATGCCAAAAAAAGGAGCACTTATGGCCGCAACTAAACAGTACGTCTATAACTTCAAGAAAACCAAAGGAATGGGCAAAGACCTACTCGGTGGTAAAGGGTTGGGATTATCCCAAATGACCTTGATGGGAATCCCGATTCCAGAAGGATTTACCGTCACCACGGAAGCTTGCAATTTATATTACGCAAGTAAGAAAAAACTTCCAAAAGAATTAATTCAAGAAATCTATGATGCGATTGCAGTCGTAGAAAAAGATACCAAGAAAAATTTTGGTGGTAATAAAAACCCACTATTAGTTTCTGTCCGTTCGGGTGCTAGAGTTTCCATGCCTGGCATGATGGACACTGTTTTAAACTTAGGTTTAAACGACACCACCGTTGAAGTGGTTGCAAGAGAAACTAACAATGAACGCTTTGCATATGACTCTTATCGCCGCTTCATTTTAATGTACACCAATATTGCTAAAAACCATGGTCGTACTGAAATGGATAAAATGCTTGAAGAAATGAAGCATAAAAAAGGTGTTAAATTAGACACTGAATTAACAGCTGAAGATTTAAAAGCTTTAGTTAAAAAGTACAAAGAATATTATAAAAAGGTTTTCGGCGAAGATTTCCCAAATGATCCAAAAGTTCAATTAATCGAAGCGATTACCGCTGTGTTCCGTTCATGGGATAACCCACGGGCAAACGTTTATCGTAAGATGAACAACATCCCATATGAATGGGGTACTGCAGTTAACGTTCAATCCATGGTGTTTGGTAACAAGGGTGAAACCTCTGGTACCGGTGTGGCATTCTCTCGTTCTCCATCTACGGGTGAAAAGAAACTCTTTGCTGAATACTTACCCAATGCTCAAGGGGAAGACGTGGTGGCCGGTATTCGTACACCATTACCTGTTGAACATTTACAAAAAACACAACCTAAGGTTTATCAACACTTTTTAGATATCGTCAAGATTCTTGAAGGTAACTATAAAGATATGCAAGATATGGAATTTACCGTTGAAGAAGGTAAACTCTACTTCTTACAAACCCGCAATGGTAAACGTACCGCTGCTGCTGCTTTAAAAATTGCATGCGACTTAGTCGATGAAAAAGTAATCACACCAGAAGAAGCCGTCATGCGCGTTGATCCAAA
>JBEDGE010000019.1:0-7407 GCA_041174805.1 Bacillota bacterium | reverse complement strand
TAGCACCTTCTTGATGTCCGCGTAAACGTGGCAAGCCTTTTGCCTTAGCCCAACGGCCATTGCCATCCATAATGATGGCAAGATGTTTTAAAGGTATATCCGTGGATTTCATTTGATTTTTTGGCATAAATAAATTATACAACTTCCCCCAGTTGTGTTGAAATGTTTGTGGACTACAACGTCAAAATTTCTTTTTCTTTAGCAGTAAATGCAGCATCAATTTGGGCAATCATTTGATCATGAACTTTGGTCATATCGGATTCAATGCGTTTTTTTAAGTCTTCGGTATATTCGTCATCCGTGACCAACGCTAAAAAATCTTTACGAACATTTCGAATGGCAACCTTGGCTTCATCAGCCATGCGCTTAGCTTGTTTAGCAAGTTCTTTTCGGCGATCTTGCGTTAATGCGGGAAGGACTAAACGAATACTATCGGCTTCGGCAACAGGATTGATGCCGATTTCAGCTTTGTTAATGCCTTCTAAAATTGCTTTTAAATCGCCTTTATCGTAAGGTTTTATGAGCAATTGTCTTGGTTCGGGAACGGCAATACTGGCAATTTGATTTATCGGAGTTGGCTCACCATAGTAGTCGACCAGAACTCGATCTAAGAGCGCGGCATTGGCCCGACCGGTTCTTAACGTATTAAATTGTGCTTGTAATGCAATAATGGTTTTATCCATCGCCGCTTTGGCTTCTAATGCGAGTGCTTCCATCCTAACTTATGCTCCTTTTTTAATTGTGGTGCCAATCGTGTCATCTTTGATTACATTGACTAAATTATGCGTATCTTTCATGTCGAAGACGCGAATGACGATGGATGAATCCTTAATTAAAGAAACGGCTGTTAAATCCATAACAGCAAGCTTTTTATTTAGCATTTCATCAAAGGTTAAGTGTTTAATTAATTTGGCATTTCCATTGGTTTTGGGATCTGCATCAAAGACGCCGGCAACCCCATTTTTTGCCATAAAGATGGTGTCAGCATGAATTTCCATCGCTCGTAATGACGCGGTGGTATCCGTAGAAAAATATGGACTTCCGGTTCCACCTGCAAAAATAACCACACGCCCTTTTTCTAAATGACGAATGGCGCGGCGGCGTATATAGTTTTCTGCGACTTGTTCGACATGAATCGAAGATAAAACGCGGCATTGAACGCCTTCATTTTCCAAAGCACTTTGTAAGGCTAAAGAATTAATGATGGTGCCCAACATACCCATGTAATCTGCGGTCGAAGATTCGATACCAATTGACGTAGCAAGTTTACCACGCCAAATATTACCAGCACCAATCACCACTGCCACTTCAAGACCTTTAGATTGAATGGTCTTGATGGCTTTTGCAACGGTAGATAAATGTAAGGCTTCAAGAATGGTTTTTTCTTTTGTATCGGCCAATGCTTCACCGGATAATTTGATGACGATTCGTTTCATATTTCCTCCATTATATGAGAAAAAAACACTCTTAGTGAGTGTTTTTAACTTGCGACATGACTTCACTGGCGAAATCGGCAACTTTTTTCTCAATGCCTTCGCCAACTTTATATCGGGCGAATTGAAGGACTTTGGCTTTGTGTTTATCTAAGAACACTTTCGTCGGTTCTTCATTTTCAGCAAACATGAAGGGTTGCATATCTAATGAGGATTCTTTAAACATCGTGTTAACTTTACCTTCCACAATCTTAACTAAGATAGCTTCAGGTTTGTTCGCGTATTTTGGATCTTCTTTAACCAAGGCTTGTTGTTTGGCCGTTTCTTCTTTGATTAAATTTGCAGGAACAGAAGTTAAACTTGGATATAAAGGATTGCGGTCCGTAATGTGCATTGCTAGTTGATCGGCAAATGCTTGCGAACCACCTTCTACTACTGCAAGAGAAGAGACCACACCATTCATGTGAACGTATTGTCCAAAGAATTGATTGGGTTGTTTTGCTAATAGGGTAAATCTTCTCAGTGATAATTTTTCACCAATCTTCACCGTCGCTTCGGTAAAGAGACTCGCAGTTAATGCATTCGCTTGTTCAAGCGTGTTTGGTTTATTTTTTAGAAGAATGACAGCCGTATCATTTAAGAGTTTACGGAAGGCATCACCGCGTGAAACGAAATCCGTTTCGCAGTTAACTTCAAGTAATAATCCTTGTTGGCCATTGATAAACACCAAAGACAAACCTTCTGCAGCAACGCGATCTGCTTTTTTTGCAGCCTTCAGCACACCTTTTTCATGAAGCCAAGCTTGGGCTTTGGCAACATCCATGTTGGACTCAAGCAATGCTTTCTTGCAGTCCATCATTCCGGCGCCAGTGCGTTCTCTTAATTCTTTAATTAACGCAATAATGTCGGCCATGTTTATTCTTCCTTCGCTTCAATTTTTGGTTTACGTGGAGCTCTTGGCTTTTTATCGACAGCTGGAGCTGCGGCAACAGGAGCTGCTGGTGCAACTGGTGTTGGGGCTGCTGGCGCTGGTGTTGGTTTGGTTACGGGTGCGGTTGTTGTGGGTTGCGAGGATGGTGTGTAATTTGAATTGCTAGAACGATATTCTGGACGAGGTCCATACGTTCTTTCTTGTGGTTTGGTTGCTTCCTTTAAGGCAGCAATCTTGGCAATAAAGTCTTCATCCTTAGTGTAAGCGACCACGGTGACGCCACCTTTGGCTTCAACAATCGCATCAGCTATGGTTTGAACGATTAAACGAACAGAACCAATCGCATCGTCGTTTCCAGGAATTGGATAATCGACTAAATCTGGATCACAGTTCGTATCGGTGATACCAAAAACTGGGATATTTAATTTACGTGCTTCGGCAACTGCGTTGTGATCAATCGTGGGATCAACCACAAAAACTGCTTTTGGTAAACCACGAATTTCTTTAATCCCTTCGAGGTTCTTTAAAAGCTTTTCTTTCATCTTACGTAAACCATTGGCTTCCTTCTTTGGTAACAAGTCTAAGGTGCCATTGGTTTCTTGTGCTTCTAAATCTTTGAGATAACGAATCCGTCCTAAGATTGTGCGGAAATTCGTTAAGGTTCCACCTAACCAACGGGTATTAATATAGAAGGAGCCTGAACGTAAAGCTTCTTCTTTAATAACAACTTGAATTTGTTTTTTGGTACCAACAAATAAAACAGTGCCTTTATTGGTGACGATTTCCTTTAATTTGTTGTATGCTTCTTCAATCTTGGTAACGGTCTTTTTTAAGTCAACGATGTAAATCCCACGGTCTGAAGTATAGATAAACTTCGCCATTTTTGGATTCCACTTACGCATTTGGTGACCATACTGGACACCAGCTGCAGCAAGCTTCTTCATCGAGATAATTGGTTCAGTAGAAGAACGAACGACGTCGGCCATTGCGTCTTTGTTTTCGGTACTATTGACCGCAGGTAAAACGCCTTCCTTTTTTTGTTCACTCATGGGTGAAACCTCCTATTTGTTTTGCCTCCATCACTTCGGACAACCACCCTAACCGTAGTTAGACATGGTAGTTGAATTCATGATGTGTGTTGTCCCTAACTTTCGCTAGAGCAGGGTTATTTTAGCACAATTTAGGTGAATATCAAATAGAGATTACTTCTTTTTAAGGGCGCGAGGATGAGCTGCTCGATACTCTTTTTGTAATGCTTCTTTCGAAACATGGGTATAAATCTGAGTTGTATTAATCGTTGCGTGCCCCAATAACTCTTGAATGGTTCTTAAATCTGCACCATTATCGAGTAATTGCGTTGCAAAAGTATGTCTTAATTGATGTGGATGCATGTGTAAAGCAATTCCCGAACGTTTTGCCAGTTGGGAAAGAATGTACTCCAATCCCCTAACGGTGAGTTTTGTTCCATGGTGATTTAAAAATACATGATTGGTTAATTGGCTTGCATCCAATGCTTGTATCAATGCTGGTCTAACATCCTTCAAGTAAAGCGATAAACTTTGCTGGCAAGGTTTGGTGATCGGTACCAATCTTTGTTTATTACCTTTACCAAGAATTCTTAACATCCGTTGTGGTAAGTTCACATCTTGCATCGTCAGATTAACCACTTCACTCGCCCGTAAACCCGATCCATATAACAATTCGACTAAGGCTAAATCTCGCATCATCAATCGGGATGCTTCTTCCAAAGGATGATTTAACACTTGTTGCACTTGAGGTTCATCCACAGTGGTGGGTAAGGTTTTCGCCACTTTTGGAGTCCGAACCAAGGCAAAAGGATTGATGCTGATCAAACCCTGATCAACATAAAACTGATAAAAGTGTTTGAGTGTTGCCACGCGTCTTTTTAAAGTCTTAGGGTTTAAATCGTGTTGCACTTGGTCTGCAAGAAATGCTCGGGCATCTTTTAATTGAATCCGATCAAATAACCAAGATTGTTTTAACAAAAAACGAAAGTATATTTCCAAATCATGTTGATAGGCATTCACCGTCTGTAAAGAAAATTGACGCGTGTGGGTTAAATATTCTAAAAAGTTTTGGATCGGTTGATTCACAACTTCATTATAGAGGATTAAGCTTTTTTAGTTTTTTTAGTTTTAACGACTTTACTGGTTTTGCCAAATTTTTTATTTGGGCGTTCTTTGAGAATGATTTCTGTGCCATCTAAATTTTCTAAATGCCGGCAATCTGGATAACCAGAGCAACCGACGAAGGGTCGACCACCACGTTTCGCAAATCGCTTCATTAAAGGTTTACCACATTTTGGGCAATCTTTTCCGATGGGTTCTGCAGCGACTTTAGTTGATTTGAAAACTGCTTTACCATTTTCTTCATCATCTTCCTTATCGCTTGGGTTTTCTTTTTCCCAAGGTAAAGGGACATCATTCGAAATAAAATCACAGGTTGGATATTGGTCACAACCTAAAAACACACCAAATCTAGAACGGCGAGGAATAATGGTGCCTTGGCGATTGTTTTCTTTACACTTTGGACAGATACCATAGAAATGAAGCGCTGGATCATCTTTTGCTAAATCACCTGCTTGATCATATTGCGCTTTGAAATGTTGATAAAAATCATTTAACAAATCGATACGCGTCACTTCACCATCTTTGACTTCATCTAATTTCAATTCCATTTCTGATGTGTAAGTTGGGTTGACTAAGTATTGGAAATACGTCATCAAATATTTCATTGCCGCATGCGCTTCAGGATTTGGATAAAGGGTATGACTCTTCACACTGACATAGTGGTGATCTTTTAATCTTGAGATGGTGGCAGCATAGGTTGAAGGACGACCAATACCTCGATATTCCATTTCTTGAATGAGTTTGGCTTCGGAATAACGCGAGGGCCCTGATGTGGTGTGTGATTTTAATTCTTTAAAGGCGAGAGGAAAATTTTGTCCTTTAAATAATTGTGGTAATTGGCTACCTTCATCTTCTTCCACGACAGGATAAGCTTTGGTGTAACCTTCAAATGTCACAACTGAGCCTTGAGCCTTGAATGTAAAGTCTCCACCTTGGAAGGTGTAAGTCGTCACATCATACTTTTTCGCAGTCATTAAAGAGGCAACAGCGCGAGCATAAATTAAGCGATACAGTTTGAGTTGATCGGGTTCAAGGTAAGCTGCCATCATGTCAGGTGTTCTTGATAAAGATGTAGGACGAATCGCTTCGTGAGCATCCTGGCTTTGTAAAATAGCGGTCTTTGCCTTGGGCTTGTCAGAAAGGTATTCTGGTCCATAAGTTTTGGTAATAAAGTCAGAAGCTTCTGCAACAAAGGCGTCTGATAATCGATCAGAGTCGGTACGAATATAGGTGACCAACCCAACCGTTTCTTCTCCGATTGAAAC
This sequence comes from Bacillota bacterium, assembly GCA_041174805.1. GTDB lineage: Bacteria > Bacillota_I > Bacilli_A > RFN20 > CAG-826 > UBA970. Next base: position 1,628 of record JBEDGE010000019.1, on the reverse strand, counting down.
CCCTTCATATAAGGATTGGGCAACCGATTGTGTCTTTTGTGGCGAAAATCTTAGATCCTTATGACTGCTTGCCTCTTGTTGTAGGGTCGACGTACGGAAGGCTGCTTTCGATTCTTTTTTCTTAGAGGTAATCACCACTTCTTTAAGGGTTACTTCTTTTGGTAATTTTTCAATATAACCTTTGGCAATCTCTTCTGTTGAGAGAGGAATAATTTTTCGATAACCATTGGGATCGGTTTTATCATCCGTGTTTTTTAACGATTGATTTTGATATGCAGTTAATTCTAATGGTAACTTTTGTTTTGGGGTGTTGATTTCAGTTTCGATAGTAAAGTAAGTTTGTGGATTAAAGGCAAGTACTTCTAATTCTCTTTCAATGACAAAACGTAAGGCAACGGATTGAACCCGACCACCCGCTGGGGCGTGAACTTTTTTGTTAAGTATCTTCGACAACATAAACCCAACTATCCGGTCCAAAATTCTTCTCGCTTCTTGAGATTGAACCATATCCATATTGATTTTTCTTGGGTTTTGTAAGGCCGCTAAAATTTTTTCTTTGGTGATTTCAAAGAATTCAATACGTTCGGTTTTTTCAACATCAAGTTTTAATGTGTCCGCTAAGTGCCAAGCAATCGATTCACCTTCACGATCAGGATCAGTGGCAAGAATAACCTTATCTGCTTTTTTCACCGCAGACTCTAATTCCTTGACAACTTTATCCTTATCTTGTTTTCTTGAAATCCGATAGGTAGGTTTAAAACCATTCTCGATATCGACACCTAATCCACCTTTTCCAGAGGTTGCTAAATCACGGATGTGACCCTTACTGGAAGCGATAATGTACTTATCTTTTTGATCTTTTAAATATTTGGCAAAGCTCTTTTCCTTGGTGGGTGATTCGACAATAATTAAAATATTCATGGTTGCTCCTAAACATAGTTCATTATCTTATGAAAAGTAAAATTGTCAAATCAAAAAACAAATTGAATGACTTTTTCATTAGAAACTTTAGATAAACTTTTTTTCAGGTTCTGGCGTTTGACGAATGGCTTTTTCTTTTTCTTGACTGCCAAGTAAATGTTCTAAAATATCTTGACCAGATTCTACGAGGACAGCACCATCTTTAATCAATTGATTCGTGGAATTATCCGTATTCGCTTGATGCGGTAGGACATACACATCTTTAGCTAAATACAGCGCGTATCCAACTGTAATTAAGGTACCACTTCTTTTTTTTGCTTCGGCAACGAAAACCCCACGAGCAAGACCGGCAATCAAACGGTTTCGCCATGGAAAGTGGTCTTTATTGGGTGGGGTTACATTAGGATACTCACTTAACACCAAATGATGTTTTTTCATCGCTTCATATGTGTCGAGATGTTCTTTGGGGTAACACACATCAATGCCTGAACCTAAAATGGCAATGGTTTTTCCTTGCTGAGCAATGACCGTTTGGTGAGCTTTAATATCAATACCATACGCCAAACCAGAAACCACCATCATCCCTTCTTCTACTAACGATTTTGTAATGCGTTCCGTCATTTCTAGACCATATGAGGAGGGATGACGGCTACCAATCACAGCAATGGTTTTCTCTAACATATAAATAAGATTAAGATCCCCATAAT
>JBEDGE010000018.1:0-3393 GCA_041174805.1 Bacillota bacterium | reverse complement strand
CCCGTGTTAAGGACAATATTACACCCCATAAATGGCGTCATACCTTTGCTACTAATTTCTTAAGAAAAGGGGGTGACCTCGAAACCCTAAGGATGCTTTTAGGCCATACCAATTTAAAAACGACACAGAAATATCTACACTTAAATCAACAAGATATACGAAAAACATACCAAGCGATTATGAGTAAACCAACTTAAAGAGCTATAATCGGGGTATGTTAAAACTATTGTTTGGTAAACTTACGATGATTCGGATTCTTGTCATTTTAATTCCAGGATTATTCGCAGGAATCCTCTTATTCTTCTTTCATCCAAATCCTACGAACCTAACTTGGTTAATCGCCATACTTACTATCGATTTAGTTAGTGGCATGATTAGTAATCAGCTTGAAGATACCCATCAAGCATGGCAATCGATCAAACCCATTTATGCTTATCTTTTTATTGGTTTTCACACTATTTTATATCCCGCTATTCTATTTATCATTGAAAAAGACTACCTAGTCTTTGGTAGCCTTTTATTCATTTTATCTATCAAGTTATATGGTTTTATTAGAGGTTATTTCTTAACGTGAATAAAAGATTTTTTCAATTACGAAACACGATATTTTTTTGCCAATCCACCTTTTGAAGTTTCTCGATATTTTCGGTCCATATCTTTTCCAGTTTGATACATCGTATCAACAATCAGATCAAAAGAAATTTTCCGACTGTCTGCAATCACATGGGCCAATTGTGCTGCATCCATTGCTCTTAACGCAGCCATTGCATTTCGCTCAATACAAGGAATTTGAACATAACCTTGGATTGGATCACAAGTTAAACCTAAGTGGTGTTCCATCGCTACTTCTGCTGCATATTCAATTTGATTCATCGACATATTTAGTAAATAAGCATACGTGGCAGCCGCCATGGAACAAGCACTTCCAACTTCCGCTTGGCAACCGGCTTCTGCTCCTGATATCGAGGCATTGTGTTTAATTAAATTGCCTATCAAACCACCGACGGCAAGACCTTCCAATACTTTTTTTTCAGGTATATCATCCCTATCCACGACATATTTAAGTAACGCCGGCATCGTTCCGCTTGCTCCACATGTAGGTGCAGTAACGACTAAGCCACCCGCTGCATTGACTTCGTTTACGGCAAAGGCATACGCACTGATTAATCTATTTTGGTGAACTTCTGGCGTATTTTGCATCATGACAGCGTTATATAACGTTTTCGCTTTTCTCACCACTTTGAGTGTGCCAGGTAAGATACCTTCAGCTGAAATTCCTTCTAGAATGGTGGTTTGCATTTGCTGCCAAATTTTTTCAAGAAATGACCAAATATTTGGACCTTCAAAGCGCTCAACATATTGTGGTAGCGTAATTTGATTGCTATGACAATAGGTCAAAATATCTGTTAATCGATGATGAGGGTATAGTGTTTGAGGGGTTTGCCAATGAGGATCATCGATTTGATATGCGCCTCCACCTAATGAAACAACGCGCCTACGAATTGTTTCATTATCCAATGACATCAATACATCAAAGGTGTTAGGATGATCTGTTTTTGTTTGCCTATCAAAAATAACTTCACATGGGACCGGTGAAAAAGCTTCGATGATCACTTTATCTGTTAGGTGTCCTTTGCCGGTATAAGCAAAAGATTCATAAAGGGTTACCACAACGTTGCGTATATGGGGATATTGTTGTTTTAAAAACAAACAAGCATTACCAGGAGCTACTGCATGGGAACTACTTGGTCCATGTCCGATGCGATAGAGTTCCTTTAAGCTTTTCATTTTTTTAAGAGAAGATACTATACTGAACGAGTTCCCAGAGGTTCCCGTATAAGTCTTTGAATTGTGCTCTTTCACCGTAGATTTCTTTAGTGATTGGTTTTGTAAAATTAACACCACGATTCATTAATGTTTTAACAACCGTATGTAGATCTTGTGTAGATAAGGCAATGAGTGGACGACTTCCAGCTTGCTTACCGATTAAGGCATGTTCTTCTTTAATAAGGGGTTCATGTAAAAGGACATGAACGGGTGATTGAATATCAGGAGCGACCTTGACCCATCTTCTGGATGTTGTTATCAGGATATCTTCAATTAAGGTAAAGCCTAACGTCTTGGTAAAGTATGCAATCGCTTCGTCGTATTGCTTCACAAATAAAGTAACAATATGTAATTTCATTTCCATGTATCTATTTTAGCAAGTCAAAAGATGCTTTAAAAGGACTATTTTTGAATTTTTAAAGAAACCTTATCCCAAGGAATGTTCACCGCAATAATAGAACCAAGAATAAACAGCATGCCAAAACTTTGTAGGAGTGTAATGGTTTCTTGGAGAATTAACATGCCGGCAAGTAAGGCAAAGACGGCTTCTAAACTCATGATGAGGGTTGCAATTGGTGCGCTTTTTGCACGTTTTTGCCCAATGATTTGAAAGGTATAGGCAATACAACTGGAGACAACACCCACATAAAGCAGTGCATAAACAGCTTCAGGTGACGTTAGATAACTAAAATTAATTCCTTCTAAGATAATGGTAGGAATCGCGGTGATAAGCGTAGCAACAGCAAATTGAACAAAAGAGAACATTAAAGAATCCAATTGGTTTTGAACTTGGTCTATAAAGAAAATCTGAAAGGCATAAGATATCGCACATCCAATGATTAATAAATCATATTGATTGATCATAAACTGTTCTTGTTGATTCATTGATAAAAAATAAAACCCGATGATGGCACCTAACAATCCTAACCATACTGTCAACGTAGGTCTTTTTTTAATTAAGAAACCAAGTAAAGGAACAAATAGGATGTATAAAGAGGTTAAAAAACCTGCTTTACCACTGGTGGTTCCCAGTAAACCAACTTGCTGTAAAATCATCGCTAAAGAAAGGGCAAGTCCTGCATAAATTGCTAGCAGATATCCTTTAGTATGACCGAGATATTGCAATTGTTTTTTAGGATTTAATTTGGCTCGAATCAAAATGAAGATGCCCATCACAACTGTGGCAATAAAACTTCGTGTCGTGACAAAGGTGTAAGGTTCCATCACGGTATTAGCAATTGATTGAAATATAAAAGCTGTACCCCAAATCACACTCGCGGCAAGTAAAATGAATTCACCTAAATAGTTCTTAAGTAAGCGCATGTTTTGTTTATTGACCTTGCGGTGTGACGGGTGTGATGGGCTTTAATGCCTGTAAAGCCTGCATCGCCTCTTCTGGTTTAAATAGTTTTACGTTATAAAAACGAGCAAAATTTAAATCATTTTCAACAAAGGTAGGTGGTTGTTGAATCAGCCAAGCTTCTTGCGCTTGATAAGTCACTAACCCCTTGGATAAGTTTTGAACCATGGCATTTTCGTACTTATCGAAACTCGCAAGATTTTTCA
>JBEDGE010000017.1:0-4092 GCA_041174805.1 Bacillota bacterium | reverse complement strand
TGCAAGCGTCGTATAATGGTAATACCCGACCTTCCCAAGGTCGTGCCGCGGGTTCGATTCCCGTCGCTTGCTCCAAATTGAATGATTGATCAAAAGTTAAGTTTTGTTTCTTGTATTCACGAGTAAAATTTGTTAATCTAATCAAGCGCCGATGCGCCCATATCGCGGGGTAGAGCAGCCTGGTAGCTCGTCGGGCTCATAACCCGGAGGTCGAAGGTTCAAATCCTTCCCCCGCAACCAAGAAACATCACTTACCGAAAGGTAAGTTTTTCTTTTCTAAACAAAACCCACTATAATAATGCTCATGCAAGATTTATTGATTATTGGTGCTGGACCTTCAGGAATATATGCTGCTTTTCAAGCAGGTTTAAGAGGGGTTAAGGCGATGGTGGTAGATTCCTTACCTTTACAAGGTGGATTACTAACAACCTTTTACCCAGACAAACCCATTTATGACATTCCAGGGTTTGCCAATATTCGTGCGGATCACTTCATTGAAGAACTCATGAAACAATATCGTCCATTTGCCAAGCAAGCGCCCATTTACCATGGTGAAAAAATAATGCAACTGAAAACTATCAAGGATGGATATGAGGTTATCAGTGAAACGGGAAAAACCTTTCAAACGAAGTTTGTGATGATTGCTAGCGGCGCTGGTTCGCTATCTCCAAGAAAATTAGACGGTGTTAAAGATGAGGTCTTACCATTTGTCCATTACAGTGTGCAAGACTTAAATCATTTTGCACAAAAAAGAGTGGTTGTTTTAGGTGGTGGAGATTCGGCGTTAGATTGGGCGAATACATTGGTACCGATTGCCCAATCCGTGACGATTATTCATCGACGCCAAGAATTTAGAGCCTTACAACATTCCCTTGATGCCTTTACCTTAAAAGGTAAGATCTTAACCCCTTTTGAAATTCAAACGATTGAAAAAAGAAATGCTTTACAGATCAACCTTACCGAAGTCGAAACCCAAAAGAGATTAACCGTTGAAGCAGATGAAATTGTGGTTTGCTATGGTTTTCTCGCCGCGATTGGCACCTATCAAACATGGGGTCTAGAAACTAAACAAGATGGGATTATCGTGAATTCTAAAATGGAAACAAACCTACCCAATGTCTTTGCCGTTGGCAATGCTTCGACTTATGAAGGTAAATCTAAAAATATTGCCACTGCTTTTGGTGAAGTTGCCGCTGTGATGGAACAAATAAACCTTCGATTATTCCCAGGCAAAAAACACATTTATTCTTCGTTTTTAAAACGTTAATTTAACGTAATCGTTGAAAAGCTATTGGCAGGAACTGTAAAACTTTTTTCACTTTGATCTTCGACGACAAAAGTAACGGATTCACTTACATTACTACTGTTATAGACTAAGGCGATGAGTTGATTGTCATTATTCAAATAAATACTGCTACTGACTTTGGCATGAATTCTCATAAAGGCATCATCAGCCTTAAATTGATAACTTTGCATCGATTGAATCATGTAATAGGCCATCGATAATTCTGCTGGATATTCATCACCTAAAATTTTGGCATCATCAAATAAACCCAAGGCAGTGGTAGGATTGACTAACGCTTGCACAGGCCACATATAGGCATACCAACGGTCAACCGCTCCACGTTTCGCGTTTAAATACTTGTTATAGATGGCCGTGAATCTTGTTTTCTTCGCTTGACCTAAAACATAACTCGATAAATATTCGCCAGTGGGAATCCATTGAATCCCATAGATAAAGGTTGGGTTGGCACCAAACCAAGTGGCGTAATCATACTTACCACCCCAAATCATGCCAGCGACACCGGCGTATTCTCGGTATTTTTGTGACCAAATATCTTGATCATAATCAAACCAATATTGTTGAGCAGCATACATTTCATTCGTGTATCCATAGATGGCAGCATCCATCATCCCACGGTTGTTTTCGAGTTGAGCAATGTGATACGCAGCAACCCAACTGTTAATGGCCTCACCCGTAGACTCTAAGTTGTTGCCTTCGGCAAAACTACCAAAACCATGGGCCCAAGAGTGGCCTGCATATCGATCAAAACTTCGCATCACTGGAAAGCGTAAATCATTTGCATCATGATTCATATAATCTTTCATCAAAAGCAGAATCATCTCACGATATTGTTGGTAAAATGCTGGATCTTTTCTTCCCACAATCGCGGATGCAAAAATTAAATATCCATGGGTAAAGCTATGATCGGAGATTTCACTTGCAGTATTAAATCCATTATCCGAATAATAGGTTGTACCCCATCGGTCATTGTAATAAAGGTATCGTTCATCTTCAGTGGATGTAAAGGTAAACCAATCTACTAAGTGTTGTTTGAGTTTATCTAAAAAGGTACCTTGTAAGGCTTCGTTACCTAATTGTTCGGCAATTAATAAACCTTGAGATAGCGGATACGTCGCTTTGGAATTCCAATAAGGTGTTGGGGAGTTATAAAAGTTATCTGGATTCAAAGGATCGGTTTGTTGATCAAGATTGTTTAAATAATTGGTCATGGTTGCTTCTGAAAAGGAATCGCTCGAGGGCAGGGTATAACTTGGTACTACACCATAAAAAGGTAGGAAGTACGTAAAACTATTTTTGGGTAACATCTTTAATAAACCTCGAACCGTCCGAGTTGAAAATTCAGAAATAAAATCTTGTCCGAAGATAATTTTATGTTGATGGGGGAGTAAGGCGAGCAAGGCTTCATCGTTTAAGTCCAAACGCGTTCTCATCGTCTGCACGTACATCTCATTTTCAACTAAATTACTGAAACGATTGACACTGTAAAATCCATGGCCCCGTAAAGGTATGTTGTATGCATATTGATGATAGAACGTTGCTTCTTGAACGTTTTCAATGGACCCTAGAGACATTAAATTACCATCTCCTAATAAAATGGTGAGCTTATGATAGAGACCAAAGGGATGACCCGTATTGCTTATCGTGATGTTTGAGTTTTGCGGAAGATTAAGTAAAAAGTATCGATCCGCATACGTTGGTTGACCAACCGAAGCAGGTGGGTTGGTTTGATAACCGACATGTCGTTGTTGGAATTTAATAATTAAACCATCACCTTGATAGGTGCGTTCATTGAGTAGATTTCCATCTAAGGTGAAGTACTCATAGTTGGAGACACCATCGGTGCCTGCGGTAATGGTGATCGGATTACGATTTCCCATTTCTGCAAAGATATAGGGAGAGCCTTGGTTATAGGTGACGACCATGTGATCGAGAGGACTGCCGCTATTACGCATGGCCACTTTAATTGTGTTATCAGAATAATCAATCACTTTGGTTTGATAACTGCCACTTAAACTGGAAGGTTTGATCATGAAGTCTTTTAAGGCAAGTGAGAATTGAGCGATCGTTTGATTGCCTTCTGGATTCCAAAATTGGGTAAAGCCTTCTCCGGATTGCGTCACTTCCACACCTTCATTAGAAAAAGAAGAACGAAGGGGATTGTTGTAGATACCATTGCTATTGCCATAGTTTGACATGGCAAGGGATGTCCACCATTGATTGGTGGGTACTGGGCGATTCAATAAATCCGCTTCGATAAAGTTTGGTTGGACTGGATGAGAAATGTCACTCGCATTACCGGTACGATAAGACCCTTCTCCTAAACTTGCAAAGGGAGTGGTGATATAAGTCTTAGGATTCGTCGGTGCAACATAAGTACCCGCTGCGACGGTTACATTCCGAATATGTTGGAATTGTAAGGGTAACCTATTGATTCGATAAGTGAGGGGATACGTTCCTGGTTGAGAGAAATCAACTGCACCCGTGATTTGTAAACGGTTGGCATAATCCTCGCCTGTATCGGTTAAAATTTGTACACCTTTTAATGGATTAAAGTAATGACCTACCACTGTTGTGGTATCTTCTAGACCAACCACGGAGGTCACTTCAGATGGCATGAGACTACCATCATGACTTTCTGTATTTGATGGCGTGCAGGACAAAAGCAGCGTCGCAAAGATGAGATATGTAAGTTTTTTCATAAATTCATTATAGTTTAGGCAATCGATTTCCCCAAGCAAAGTTTTCAAACAAAATAAATGAATTTGCTCTAAAATGATTTTATGCAG
>JBEDGE010000016.1:0-4128 GCA_041174805.1 Bacillota bacterium | reverse complement strand
GCCTTAACATTTTTACTATTGGCTAACTTCACCACCAAAATTTTAGTAGATACACTTCAAGGAATTACCCCTTCAGGTCCGATTGATACATTTTTAACGAATTTATTAGGTGGTCAAGTTTTTCTTTCACAAAACCTTTGGTTACTTTCAGTCTTTATTATTTTTTTAGGTCTTTCAAGATCCTTAATGTTTTTTTCTCGCTTACTAATCCGTGGATTGATGGATGTAAATTTAGGTAGAGAAATTCAGCTGGACCTTTTTTATCATATCGAACGACTTCCTTATGCCTATATCAAGAAAAATAAAAGTGGTGACTTAATTCAGACTTGTACTCGTGATTTGGATATCGTTAAAAATTTCTTAGTAAGACAAGTAAATTCAATTGTGTATACGATTTTCCTAACAACCATTGCCTTCTCCATTCTTCTCACTGTTTCATGGCAAATTGCTTTATCCAGCACAATTGTTTTACCTTTTATGTTTCTTTATGCCTTTGCTTTGATTAAAAGAGTGAGAAAACTATTTAAAGTAACCGAAGATAGTGATGGATTGGTTTCTGCCAAGATTGAGGAAACCTTGTCGGGGATTCGTCTCGTTAAAGCTTTTAATAATGAAACCTATGAGATTAAAGACTTTAAAGAACATTTAAATGACTACCGTAAGAAATTTATTAAATGGCGATTAACCAGTTCATTCTTCTTTTCGTCCACGGATATCTTAGTCTTTGGACAAATTGCATTAACGTCCGCCTTTGGTGTTTTCCTTGTCGTCGGTGGTGACATTTCCCTTGGCACATTTGTTGTTGCACTCCAATTTGTTGGGCAAGTGGTGTGGCCAGTGCGTGATGTGGCAATGACGTTATCGAATCTTGCACAAGCGATGGCCTCAATCGATCGGCTTAATACCATTCTCAATCAACCGCTTGAAGATATCGAATCAGGGGAACGACCCGCAATTAAAGGTGGCATTGAATTTAAGAACATGTCATTTAACTACGATGATAGTGACGAAGTAGTGATAAAGAATTTCTCATTAGTGATTCAACCAGGAGAAACCGTCGCCATTATGGGTAAAACTGGATCTGGAAAATCAACGATTTCTCATTTACTAACACGCTTATATGATTACACTGCAGGATCGATTCAAATTGACGGGCATGAATTAAAAACAATTGCCAAGGAACATATTCGTCGGCAAATTGCTACCGTGCTACAAGAACCTTTCTTATTTTCTAAAACGATTATCAATAATCTCAAAATCGCGAACAGCAATGCAACTGCAGAAGATATTCAAAAGGCAGCTCAAATCGCAGATATTCATAAATCTATCATTAATTTTAAAGATGGTTATGATACCCGTGTCGGTGAAAAAGGGGTGACACTTTCCGGTGGTCAAAAACAACGCCTTGTCATCGCAAGAACGATTATTTCTAAAGCCCCAATATTAGTCTTTGATGATTCATTATCAGCGGTGGATACTGAAACCGACATGAACATTCGCGCTGCCTTAAAGAAAAGACAAGAACAATCCACAACGTTAATCATCACCCATCGCGTTGCGACCGCAAAGGACGCTGATAAGATTATCGTTTTAGAAAAAGGCAAGATTGCGGAAGTCGGTAAACATGAAGAACTCATCAAAAGGGATGGGTTGTATAAACGTATTTTTGAAATTCAAACGAGGATGGTATAAAGATGGCGAGTTTTTCATTCGAAGAAGAAGCATTATCTAAGAAATTAAATTTTTCCAGTTGGGGAAAAATCGCAAAATATGCACTGAAGCGTTATGTACTTCTATGCATCATGCTTTTCTTAATGCTGCTCATTACTTTTCATGATGGAAGCTTTATCCCCTTACTAAACCGAGGCATCATTCGAGCTTTAACAACCATTGAAAATCAAGGTTTGATTGGAAGTAACCTCTTAACTGATTTGCAAATTGATGTCACCCTCATTTTTGGTATTGAATTTTCAATCAATTATATTGAATATATTACCCTTATCGGCATAGGCATTTTGATTAGAGCTGTGGCAATCTACTTATTATTTTTTACCACAAATTATTTAGAAATGTCTGTCTATATTCACATTAGAGAAGATGCCTTTGCCCAAGTGCAAAAACTTTCTTTTTCTTACTTTGATAAAACCTCATCCGGATGGTTAATTGCCCGATTGCAATCCGATACTAGCAAGATCTCAGATATGATTTCTTGGGGTATCACTCGGTTTGTTTGGATTACCTTTGAACTGGTATTTATCCTGATCACCATGTTTATTATTTCTTGGCAAATGTCCCTGGTCTTATTGGCAACCGTACCCATCATGATGGTCATTGCCCCTTATTTTCAATTTAGAATTCTTAATCTATCAAGAACGGCGAGAAATGCTTTTTCTAAATATGTTGCTTGGTTAGCTGAAGTCATCGCCGGTGCCAAAACAATTAAAACGCTTTCGATTGAAAATAATGTTCAAAAAGAAGCCAATGATATTGTCACCGATATACGAGATAAAGCCTGGAAGACTGCAAAGACGCAAGCATTTTTTTATCCTTCCGTTACCCTCATATCCACGATAACAACAGCAATTGTAATTTTTGTAGGCTCATCGTTAATGTTAGCCAACACCATTATTTATGATGTTTCAATCTTTGTTTTATTCATTGGATTTGTTTCTGCCCTTTATACGCCTATTCAAGAATTTGTTGATCTATTTACAGAATTAATGGCATCGCAGTCCTCTGTTGAAAAGATCTTATCTTTAATAGAGACAAAACCAGTGATTAGTGACACCCCTGAAGTGGTTGCAACATATGGCACACTCCTTAATCCCAATGTTGCAGCTTATGAAAAGATGAAAGGTGAAGTTGAATTTAAAAATGTATCGTTCTCCTACAATCCTGGTACGCAAATTATTCATAACATGAATCTATTGATTCCTAAAGGGCAAACCGTTGCAATTGTAGGAGAAACTGGAAGCGGCAAGTCAACCACTGTGAATTTACTTTGTAGATTTTATGAGCCCACCAGCGGTGAACTATTGATTGATGGACATGACTATCGCACCCGATCTGTAGGTTGGCTTCGTCATCACTTAGGATATGTTCAACAAACCCCATTTATTTTTTCTGGCACCATTCGTAAAAATATTAAGTATGGAAAATTAGACGCGAGTGATGAAGACATGATTGCAGCGAGTAAGACGGTTGGCGCTCATGAATTTATCTCCAAATTACCACAAGGTTATGACACGATTCTTAAAGATGGTGGTAGTGAACTTTCTGTTGGTCAAAAACAATTGATAGCCTTTGCGCGTGCGATCATTCGAAATCCAACGATTATGATTTTAGACGAGGCAACGTCTTCAATTGATACCGAAACCGAAGCGATGATTCAAAAAGCAATCACCAGAACTCTCAAAGGAAGAACGTCGATTGTGATTGCACACCGTTTATCAACAATCGTAGATGCCGATCGAATTTTGGTCATGTCAGAAGGTCGAATCATTGAAGATGGAAGTCATCGCGACCTCATGTTGAAAAAAGGAACTTACCATAAGCTTTATATGAATCAATTCGCTGAACTCAAGGTCGAGCAACAAATTGATACGTTTGATCAACAAATCGCTACGTTAAAGAAGTAGGTTTTGGACTGGTTACAAAAAAACGAACCACAAAGAACATAATTGGTATCGGTAAGATTGCAGATAACGCATAGGCGATAACTGGTTGAATACCAATCAAATCTTCAAATAAAAAAATACATGCTTGCTGGATGAGATAATTTGGAATACTCGTTAATGGATAAACGATTAATCGTTTCCATGTCCATTGTGTTCGAAATGCAAACCACGCCTGTAATGAGTAAGAAACTGGAAACAATATGACAAACATGACTGTATTCGCAGCGTCGAATTCAATCAAAGATTGAATCAGTATCCATTTAGGTTGTTCGATGAATAGCGTGTATCTTAATAATAACGTTGTGAGATAACCTAAGATGGTATTGAGACCACCGACCACCAAAAAACGAACAAAAGCTTTGTCCCATAAAGTCCAAAATAGTTTTTCAATCCGATAAAGAAGTGATTTTGGATTTTTAAATAAGATTGGATTCATTGTTTTATTTTATCA
>JBEDGE010000015.1:0-9010 GCA_041174805.1 Bacillota bacterium | reverse complement strand
ATTATGCGCCTATGGGCAGCTTCCATTGACTACACCGCAGACGCTCGCGCCAGTGAAGATATTTTTAAAGGCAATGCAGAAGCATACCGCAAGATTCGTAACACCTTTAAATTTATGTTAGGAAATTTATCTGATGGTGATGGTTTTTTTAATCCAAAACAATATCCAATTAAAAGTTTAAGTTGGATTGATCAGTTACTCATATCGAAACTCAATCAAGTGACATCTCAAGTAAAAGAAGCGATGGATCAGTTTAATTTCTCAGAAGCAAGTTCAACCTTATTGACGTTTATGACACAAGATCTTTCATCCTTCTATTTAGATATCACCAAAGATATTCTTTATTGTGAGGCAAAGACATCGTTACGACGACTTCAAGTCCAACATGTTCTCTACGAAGTGACGTTACGCCTCATGAAGTTGTGGACGCCGATCATGCCATTTACGATGGAAGAAGTGTTCCGATTGTTCTCATTTAAAGATACAATTTCAGCGCAGTTATTGGACTATCCTAAGGTTGAACCTGTGATTGAAAAAGACTTACAAATGTACCAATCCTTTCTTCAATTAAAGGAAGTTGCGAATAAATCCTTAGAAGGCCTTCGAAGTCAAAATCAAATCGGTAGTTCTCAAGAAGCTAAACTTACATTAACGGCACCATCCCTCTTAGCCCAATCGCTACAATCTCTACCGGCACGTGAACGTCATCGTTTGTTTATTGCCAGTGACGTAAGTGTTGCTGTCGGTGATACATTGAAAGCAGAAGCCCATCCTGCTGGTGGTTTAAAATGTCCGCGTTGTTGGAATTATTTTTCCGCTTTACATACCCACCAAGAACATCAAGTGTGTGACCGTTGCCTTGAGGTTTTAAAGTTGTGAAAAAAAACTTTTTATCTTATATCAAAACCGGGTATATTCATTTATTAGCTTGGACGTTACTTTTGGATTTTTTAACCAAACAATGGGCCGCGACAACCCAAGTCAATCAAACCCTCATTGATGGTTTCTTTTATCTTTCGTATTCAAGAAATACGGGTGCAGCTTGGTCCATTTTAGCTGGAAACCAATGGTTACTAGCCTTGATTTCCTTCACGGTGGGGATATCACTCGGTTACTACTATCTCAAAAACCTTCCATCGTTTACACTTTGGAACCATGTTGCCATCAATTTATTTTTATCCGGTACTTGGGGTAACTTTATTGATCGGGCTTTTTTTCCAGAGGGAGTGATTGATTTTCTTTCCTTTCATTTTGGTGATTACGTGTTTCCAACCTTCAATGTTGCCGATAGTGTTCTAACGATTGGTGTCATCATTCTGATTGCTGTCAGTGTCTTTGAAAGGCCTAAACAATGAAAATTCAATTAAGTGATGTGAATGTTCGCTTAGATCAATGGCTCACCAAAACGGACCCGTCTCATTCACGTGCCCGATGGCAATCGTTGATTGATGATGGTTATGTTTTAGTCAACGGTGCAAAAACAAAAGCGAGTCATCGTCTTGCAGCAAATGATGAGATTACCTTATTACCCTTTCCCACTGAAACGATTTCCATGAAACCTGAAAATTTACCTCTTCAAATTGTTTATCAAGATCAGGACCTTGCCATCATCATGAAACCACAAGGCATGGTTGTTCACCCTGCACCCGGCCATCCAACGGGTACATTGGTTAACGCTTTGCTTTATCACCTCAAAGACTTGAGTGGGATTAATGGTGAAATTCGTCCCGGTATCGTTCATCGATTAGACAAAGATACATCTGGTTTAATGGTTGTGGCAAAACATGATCAAGCCCATCGGTTTCTTGCATCTCAATTAAAGGACCATGAAATGAAACGCGATTATTATGCTTTGGTTCGAGGATTGATCAAGGAAAACAAAGGAAAGATTATTGCCCCGATTGGTCGAGACCCAGATGACCGTTTGGCGATGGATGTCATTGCCGAGGGAAAACCGGCAGAAACCAGTTTTGATGTTGTTGAACGTTTTGCCAATCATACCCTTGTTGCTTGTCACCTTGCAACCGGAAGAACCCACCAAATTCGTGTGCATATGAATTTTATCCATCGCCCGATTGAAAGTGATCCCCTCTATATGCCTCAGAAGTATCCTCTTCATCAAGGTGGTCAGCTTTTACATGCTTATCAATTAACCTTGACACATCCCACGACGAAAAAAAAGATGACTTTTACGTCACCCTTACCCGACTACTTTGAAGCAATCCTAAAAAAATTAAGAACCTAATTTATCGGTGATTCTTTTTAGGGTTTTAAAATTTGTTTTACAAATGCCTTTCAAGGTTTCTAAACCATGATGCTGAGCAAATTCTAATGCGAATTGTTCAACTTTATCAGACGCACCAAATGGTAATTTAACCGTAAAAATTCTTCCCATATCATTCATCGCGCGAATAAATTTAGCTCTGGCAAGAATACTACTCGCGGCCACTGCTAAAAATAAGCTTTCCGCTTTTTCTTTGAGGACTAAATGTGGGATGGGTGGTAAACCTTTTAAATAACTATGGAATTTTTCTTCACTCGCAAATTGATCAATCACCATCGGAAGTTCAAGATTAACTTTTTGCTTTAGCGTTAACATCGCATGATGGTGTAATTTTGCTTTAATTTCGTTTAAATTGTAGCCTTTTGCTACCATCGCTTGATATTTCAAAGGATTAACAATGGTGGTGACGTGGGGAATGCGACCAGTCATTTGGTCTGCCAATTTAAGTATGGTTGCATCGGGAATGAGTTTTGAATCTTTGACGCCTAATTCTTCTAAAAATTGCACATCTTTTTCTTGAACTAAACTTGCGGTAACGACAACAGGGCCAAAGAAATCGCCGGTGCCAACTTCATCACTTCCGTAGTGGCTTTTGGTTGGGGCATTTTTAGTTTCTTTTTTTAACCAAAGTGCGGCATCTTCATCAAAATTAAATCCTTGATAAAGAACTTTAAATTTTTCTGATTTTGGCGAATAAACCGAAACTGTAAAGTGATCGAGTTTAGCAAAGAAAACGATCGATGCATGTGGAGAAGATTGTTGATGATCCGCATACAACGCTTTAATTTTTTCGAATACTGCTTCAGAAACCAATAGGGTTTTGGTGTGAGGCGTTATTTTTTTCACTGAAGTTATTATAGCATTTATGCAAGAGACCCTAACGAAGAGATGATATAGTTATTTCTAGATGAAAACGCTTGTATCGATTCTAGAAATCCCACTCATTCTCGAACGTATAAAAAGGTATACCAAAACGTCACTAGGTCAACGTTGGATCCTTGATCAATCTTTTATTCATGAATCTGATTTACCACTGAAAGGAAATCAAGTTGACGAGATGATGCGCCTGATGACCCGATTCAGTGCCTTACCTATCCACGCCAGTCAAGATTTAGAAACCAATCTTTCATTGATTGAAAAAGGTAGTGTGATTACCTTGGAGACTCTGATTGCCATTCAACTTGATTTACACACTATTCAACGTGTTTTAGATTTTGTCAGCAGCATCAAACCTGAATTTCCTTTATTAGCATCGCTTTGGAAAACCTTGGCCCCTTGCAAATCATTGCGGCAAAAACTTGAAACGATTCTTACACCACAAGGAACCATTCAAGATCAAGCTTCGGAAAACTTACAAAGAATTCGTCGGAGATTACATGCGATTGATGGGCAAATGCTTAGCGTCATTCAAACACTTTTATCTCGATATCAATCTCATTTAACAGAACCATTATTCACGATGAAAAATGGTCATTACGTTTTACCAGTTTCCACCTCCAGTAAAGGTAGTGTTCCTGGCATGATTCATGATGTATCTAGTACTGGATTAACAACCTTCATCGAACCCAAGCCATTGGTCGATCTTTCATTAGAAAAGCAATTACTATTGGGTGAGGAACAAGAAGAAATTTTTGTGATTCTCAAATCAATCACCGAAGTAATCAAGCCAGATACAGACATTTTGAGAAAGAATAATTTATTGATTGCCACTCTTGATGTCATTCAAGCAAAAGCAATGTTTGGTAATGAGACCCAAGGTTATATTGCTAAGCTTTCCAATACACCCCGTATTGAATTGATCGGTGCAAGGCACCCCTTAATTGATCCACAAAAAGTTGTTGCTAATGACTTTTTATTAACAGAAAAGCAATCGATTGTGATTATTTCAGGACCGAATGCAGGTGGCAAAACGGTTGCGATGAAAACCGTTGGTTTATTTGTGTATTTACATCAGTTAGCGATTCCTCTACCGACAAGGCAACCTGCAAACCTTTCTTACTTCAAACATATTTATGCTGATATTGGCGATCAACAAAGTGTCTTAGAAAACCTCTCAACATTTGCGGGACACATTCAGCAACTGGTGCCATTAACCGATCAGGTTAAACCTAATGACTTGGTCTTGATTGATGAATTAGGAACCGGTACAGACCCCAAAGAAGGTGAATCTTTAGCCCGTTCCCTCCTTATTCATCTACAAGCAAAAAGGGCTTTTGTGATTGTATCCTCGCACTTCCCAGGCTTAAAAAGCTTAGCGTTACAAGAACCAAGAATGGTGAACGCCTCATTACAATTTGATGAAGATCAACTCATTCCTACCTACCGATTTATCCTTGGACTTCCTGGTAAAAGTTATGGTCTCATCATGGCGAAACGTTATGGTTTGGCTCCGCAAGTGGTTGCCCATGCTGAAAAGTATTTAGCGGAACAGCAAGCTTCTCAAGAACAAAAAACCTTAATTAAGCTTCAAGAAGAATTATCAGAAGTTGAAAAATTAAAAGCGAGTTTAATGTTAGAAAAACAAACCTTACTTGATCAACAAAAACTAATTTCAATCCAACAAAAAGAATTTCAAAAAAGAGAACAACAATTTCAAGAAAATACCAAAGCAAAACAAGAAGCATTGCTTGAAGAAACACTCATCCAAGTTGAACAAACGATTAAAGCACTTGCCAACCCTCAACTTAAGTTGCATGAAGCCATCGCCTTAAAACAATCGCTTTCAAAGTCTGCATCTGAAACTGATATGGATGAGCAGTCCGCAGATGCATTTGTACCAGGGGATTATGTATTCGAAACCACAACAGGGATGATGGGGAAAATTGAATCCATCAATGGTCAACAAGTTGTCGTGATCACCCGTGATGGACTAACACTCAAAGTCAAAGCTCGACAATTAACAAAAACGGAATCACCAGCAACGTCCAAGTCACCCCAATCCATACGAAGTATTGCAAGTGCTAAAGCACCGAGTAGTTTAACCATCATCGGGATGCGTTATGAAGAAGCCAAAATAGCAGTAGAAAAATATTATGATGCAACGTTGCTTTCTAACTCAAAAACTTTAAAAATCATCCATGGTTTTGGTTCGGGTACATTACGGAAAATGGTCTTTGAATATTTTCAAAAATTACCGACAGTTAAACGCATTCAACAAGGTGAAGGAGAACAAGCTGGGTACGGCGTTACCATCATTCATTTAAAATGAACTCCATCATTGAAATCAAAATCAAAAACTTACCGGAAAAACCCGGTATTTACCTCATGAAAAACGCTGAGGGAAAGATTATTTATGTTGGCAAAGCTAAAGATCTCAGTAAACGCGTGAGTCAATATTTTTTACGTCCACAAGCTGGAAAAGTGCAAGCCATGGTGATGCATATTACCGACTTTGAAACCATCATCACCCAAACTGAAAAAGAAGCACTTATTTTAGAAATGAATCTCATCCATGAGCACTATCCTCGCTATAACATCATGTTAAAAGAAGGTTCTCATTATCCTTATATCTCACTTAGAAAAGGCAGTGATCCATATTTAAAAATCATGCGACAAAATACCGATAAGCATTATTGGCATTTTGGTCCTTATCCTAACTCTCGGTCAGCGTATCGGATGATCAACTTATTAAATAAAATTTTTCCTCTTAGAAAGTGTAATGTCTTGCCTAAAGTCGCTTGCCTTTATCATCACATTGGCCAATGTTTAGCCCCATGTATCAATGATATTCCCGAAGAAACCTATAATGCACTCGCCGATGAAATTAGTGAATTCCTCAAAGGAAATGTGAAGAGACAAGTCGCACAATATCAGCAAAAAATGATTGAAGCTTCCGATGCTTTAAATTTTGAACTAGCCCAAGAATATAAAGTGATTTTGGAAGATATCCAACATGTGACATCACAACAATTAGTGGAAATGGATGACAAATTAGATCGAGACATCTTTGCCTTTGCTGAACGAGAAGGTTATCTTTCATTAGCCGTATTTGTTTTTAGACAAGGGATTTTATTGGGCAAGGGTAGTTATGTTGTGGAAGCTTTTGATGATCGCGATGAACAATTACTCAATCTCATTGCTCAATACTATCTAAAGAAACCGAAGCCTCTAGAATTGGTTCTCAATCATCGAGCTTTGCTTGAAAAATTAGAGGTGACGATGGATATTCGATTGGTATTTGCTGAAAAAGGAAAACTATTTGAACTGATGAAGAGTGTCCAAGAAAACGCCATTCAAACGTTGGATGACCATTTCCTTACCGCTCGGTTGGATGATGATAAATTAACCCTACTTGAAACCTTAGGTAAGGCGATTGGTGTGGCAACGCCCTACCACATTGAAATGTTTGATAACTCCCACCTTCAAGGAAGCGAACCGGTGGGCGCGATGGTGACGTTTATCAATGGTGAACCCGTTAAAAAAATGTACCGACAATTCCATCTACCTGACGCGCTTAAACAAGATGATCCCGGAGCGATGGCATTCCTTATCAAACGGCGTTATCAAAGACTTCTTGAAGAAAAAGCAGCCTTACCTCAATTGATTGTAGTTGATGGTGGACAAACGCAATTGAATGCTCTTTTAGCAAGTCTTCAAGAACTTGGATTAAATATACCGATCGTTGGTCTATTTAAAAATGAACGCCATCAAACCAAGGGCTTGTTAACAAAAGATGGCGAAATTTTTGATTTTACAAAGCAACCCAATCTTTTCTTTTTTTTGATTCGCTTGCAAGATGAAGTCCATCGCTTTGCCTTACAGTTTCATCAAAGATTAAGAAAGATTAAAGCTACAAAATCCATCTTTGATGACATACCTGGATTAGGTCCTACTCGCGTTGCCTTGCTACAAAAACGCTATCCTAATTTAGATTTATTAAAACAAGCCTCCCTTGATGAACTTTGTCAATTCTTACCTAAAGCGGTCGCGCTTTTACTGCAAGAAAAACTTTCAAAAATGGCGACTTAGGAATTAAAATTATGCTATATTATGAATGCTGTCCCCATAGCTCAGCTGGATAGAGCAACAGCCTTCTAAGCTGTAGGTCAAACGTTCGAATCGTTTTGGGGACGCCAATGAAAGGACCTTGTTTCAGGGTCTTTTCATAGGTGAATATGCAAGAAGTTAATTTTCAAACATTATACGATTTACAAGATTATGAAACCTTAGTGAAGCGAACGGCGGCATTAAAAGATTTAAATATGATTCGTTACCATATTATTGGTTTGCTTGGTATGGGTGCCAATCAAATGGTGCTTCGAATTATGTTATTAAAAATGCCGATCATTCAAAAAGCATTAACGGTATTTCTAAAAATTCATTTTGAAATCCTAAAGACCCATCGCACCTTTCCAGAGCATAATTTACTGCTAGAAGCTTATCAAAATTTACCTTACCTCAATCAAGAGGTGGAAGAATGGATTAGTCAAATTCGAATCCTTTTTCAAAAACCTCCCCATATTCAAATCAAGGAAACCACTCAATTATTTGTTGAGGCCTTTGAAAAAAAAGATATTGAGATGCTCACAGACTTAATTCCGCAACTCAAACCAATCCACCTTTGGACTTTAAAGCTCACCATCAAAGAACTTTTAACCAAACCCTATCCTCAACGCATCAAGGGCATGTTGGTCTTAGCACTGATAGATGCCCGATATGATGAAGTTATCAGTATTTCCAAGGGTGAAAAAACATTAAGTTTTAATCCAATCGATACGGTTAATCCTTTTAAAGATGGGACGTTTGAAGGGTATCAATCTGAACTCGATGCAATGATCAAGGACCCATCTGTGCGCCAAATTGCGTATTCAATCTTAAGCACATACATGCTAACGATGGTGCCATTTGAAATCGATCCAGAATACTACTTTTTTAGAGCTTTAACCGAAATCGCATACACTTACTTAAAATTAAAAGCGCCCAGTATTAATGAAGAAAGCTCCGAAAAAGCTTTAATTGAGAAAAAGCGTCAACATATTGAGACAATGATCAAAATGTAATGGTTGCCTTGTCCTAGGGTGATTATTGTATAATTGAAAAGTTAAAAGAAAGAGGCACTTATGCAACATCAAGTCAAAACATTAGAAAACTCTCGCGTTGAAATTACGATGACGTTTACTACAGAAGAATGGAAAGTCGCTCAAAACCAAGCTTTTAAAAAACTTGCCGCTGATGTTAAAGTCGATGGCTTTCGTCCAGGAAAAGCGCCTGAAGCGATGATTCGTGCTCGGCTTTCTCCAGGAAAAATTTATGATACCGCCATCAATGCAATTCTTCCTCAAGCCTATGGTGATGTTTTAAAATCAGACAAGTTAACCCCATTAAGCCGACCAGCGGTGGACGTCGTTAAAGTCTCTGACACAGAGCTTGTCTTAAAAGCAGTGGTGATTTTGGTTCCTGAAGTTAAAGTCAAAAAATATAAAGACTTAGGCATTAAACGTGAACCTATCAAGGTTACCGATGCAGATGTTGAAGCAGAACTGAAAACCACACTTGCCCAACAAGCAACGCTGATGCTCAAAGAAGGTCCAGCTGTGATGGGTGATTCCGTCGTGTTCGACTTTGAAGGCTTTGTGAATGATGTTGCTTTTGAAGGCGGAAAAGCTGAAAACTATACCCTTGAATTAGGAAGTGGTCAATTTATTCCAGGTTTCGAAGAACAAATGGTCGGTTTAAAAGCCGGTGATCAAAAAGATCTCAAGGTCAAATTCCCAGAAAATTATGCTG
>JBEDGE010000014.1:0-2944 GCA_041174805.1 Bacillota bacterium | reverse complement strand
AATTAACTTGGCGATAAACGTAATCATCGCTTGAAGATGTTCCGTTACGGTTGGGGTTTGATCAGGTAATAACGCATTCATTTTGGCAACATCTTGCTGATACGCTTGGATGTAACGCTTGGCAATCGTTACTTCATCGACATTTTCTTTTTGAGCTTTTTCAATAATTCGATCGTCAATATCTGTGTAATTAGAAACGTGATGAACGTGATAACCAAGGGCGATGAATAATTTCTTTAAAACATCAAACACAACGAGGGGACGAAGATTACCAATGTGGACATAGTCATATACCGTAGGTCCACAAACATACATCGTCACTTTACCAGGTTGAATTGGTTTGAAGGTTTCTAAACGATCATGAAGTCCATTAAATAGTTGAATTTCCATATGATTATTTTACGATGATTGATGAATTTAACCAACGTTGAATATATTCACCAATATCAAATTTACGTTTAAGTCCTGCCGCATTCATATAACGAATCATCCCAAAGATGGGCCTTTCTTGCCATGGTCGATCGTGAACGCCGCCAATGGCCCAAGCGGTTCCGGTATAACCATTAGGATCACGACCATCTAATTCAAATCGATCATTGAGTTGATTGGCAATCGCCAGTGCTTCTTCGGGTGAAGCGGTCCATTCAAGAATTTTCTTTGCCCAATACATCCGCATGTAACCATGCATATATCCTGTTTTAACCATTTGCATTTGTGCAGCATTCCAAGCATCATCATGGGTTTGAGCTTTGGCAAATTGATCAAATGAATAAAGATATTCTCGAGGATCTTTGCGATGTAAATTTAGCGTTTTTTTCGCCCAATCAGGAAACCCGCTAAAGTTGTCATAATCACGGTTATAAAAACAAAAATTATCCGCGAGTTCTTTACGCACAATCATTTCTTCAAGGAATGATTCATGCTGACCACCAGTGGCCTTGACGGCCAACGCTACGGTTTGTGTACTCAAATGCCCAAAATGAAAATAAGCAGATAATCGACTGGTTGCTTCAAGATTAGGATCATTACGGTTTTCATATTGATTTAAACGAAGGGATATAAATTGACGTAGTGCTAATGTTGGATTAAGTTCTTCCTTGATTGAGGATAAAAACGTTTCATCATGGGGTCCTTTATATTCGAAGGGTAAAGTTGAAATCCATTTTGGAAAGGCATGAAGATACGTGGGTAATAATTTATGAATTTTAGGACGAAGCGTATAGGCACCCCATTCTTGTTTTTGACTAGCAATATGAATGGGAATAATGTTATGTGCATCCACTTCAACCATCGCAGTTTGAATCGATTTTGAAAGTGATTCCCTTAATGCGCGCATGTCCTTTAATGGTGAAAAATCTGTCACGAGTAAACCAGCTTGGACATTTTTTAAAAACTGCTGAATGGTTTTAACGGTTGGACCATGGAGAATATAAAAGGGTAATCGTTTTTCTTTAGCTTGTTGAATAAAAAGTTTTAAACCTATCTTCATTCTTTTGAACATTGGATCATCTTCTTGATTCTTGGCGGATTCAAAATGATCAAACAAACTAAAGATAACTAAACATGGTTGATTGATTTCAACAGCTTTCGTTTGGGCGTAAATAAGTGCCCAATTATCTTCGATTCTCATTTCACGATTCATCCAATAGACAACCGGACCCTTTTGAATGGGTATTGAATTAAGGAATCGACCTCGTGAATCTAGCGTATCCATAGGGAAATCATAGCATAAAACCATACTTTTAAAGTCATTTATGATAAAATAAATCTGGCTTAAAAATGAAAAAAAGTATCACAATCATTGGCGCGGGAACAGCTGGTTTAGCCAGTGCCATCCGTTTACAATCAAAAGGTTATCAAGTCACCATTTTTGAAAAAAATCCACAAGTGGGTGGCAGAATGTATGCCTTTAAAGAAAAAGGCTTTCAATTTGATGTGGGCCCAACAATCGTCATGATGCCTGAAATATACCGAGAAGTATTCGAATATAGTGGGGCGAATCCTGATGACTACCTCTCGATGCAGTTATTAGATCCCTTATACCAACTGCATTATCAAGATGGAACTTCTTTTACCGTCTCTAGTAACCTTACAAAACTTATTCCCGCTTTAGAAAAAATATCCCTTGAAGATACCCAAGGGTATTTAGCCTATCTTGCGGATATTTATGCTCGATACAATATTGCTCGTAAGGGTTTTATTGATCGTTCATTTTTATCAAGCAAAGATTTTCTAAGTTGGAAGAACATTATCAACACTTTCAAGTTAAGGACCTTTAACTCGGCATATCAATCGATTGCAAAGTTCGTTAAAAATGAAAAGCTTCGCCAAGCCTTATCCTTTCAAACCCTTTATATCGGGGTTTCACCATTCGTTGGCCCTTCGATTTATACGATTATCCCGATGATCGAATTACTCTATGGAATCTGGTACATCAAAGGTGGCATGTACGCGATGGCAAAAGCGATGCAAAAACGTTTTGAGGAACTCGGTGGAAAAGTTGTCACCAAAGCCAATGTAACTTCAATCAAAATTGAAGCTGGATGTGCAAAAGGGATTGTTGTCGATAACACGTTTATTCCCAGTGATGCAGTGCTTGTGAATGCAGATTTTCCATATGCAGTCTCTAATTTAATCGAGCCTCAATATCGTGGAAAATATCAAGCTAAGAAACTGAAAAAAATGGAATATTCATCGAGTAGTTTTATTATGTACTTCGGCTTAAATAAAAAAATCAATACTACGGTTCATCAAATTCGATATGCGAAGGACTTCAAAAAGAATATTGATGATCTCTTTGAACCAACGCTTCCTGAAGATCCATCCTTTTATATTTATTCCCCCACCCAAATTGATCATTCCCTTGCACCAGAAGGAAAAGAAATTATCTATGTTCTGGTGCCTGTACCTAATCGTGAGCAAGATAAATTTTCATGGGATGAAA
>JBEDGE010000013.1:0-4191 GCA_041174805.1 Bacillota bacterium | reverse complement strand
AATAAAGCTCCGGATGCTGAAAAAAAATTCAAAGAAGTGCAAGAGGCTTACGATGTGCTTTATGACGACCAAAAAAAAGCAGCCTATGATCAATTTGGTCATGCTGCTTTTGACCAAGCTGCCGGTGGTAATCCATTTCAAGGTGGCGGATTTGGCGGCTTTTCCGGCTTCCAAGATGTCGACATGGGTGACATTTTCGGATCTTTTTTTGGCGGTGGTCAACGAAGAAGTCGCCAACCATCTGGACCGCAACGTGGTGCAGATACCCAGATGCGATTACGCATCGATTTTATGGATGCGATCAATGGAAAAAAACTAGTCATTCCGATTCAATATGATGAGAGTTGTGTGACCTGTGCAGGAACTGGTGCTCGCTCTAGTTCGGATTTAGAAACCTGTAGACAATGTGGTGGATCGGGTAAGCAACGTGTTCGTCAACGTACAATTTTAGGGATGATGGAAACCGAAACCATTTGCGATAATTGCCAAGGCCGTGGTAAAAAAATTAAGCATGAGTGTCAGACGTGTGGTGGCAAGGGATACAATCGTGTTAAAACAGACATAGAAGTAAACATTCCAGCGGGTATTAACACCGGGCAACAAATTCGTATCGCTGGTAAAGGTGAACGCGGTGATTTGGGTGGTCCTAACGGTGACCTTTATCTAGAAATTGCTATTAATAAGCATCCACATTTTTCAAGAGAAGGTAATGATATTCATCTAGAAATTCCCTTATCCTTTGTCGATGCAACCTTAGGTGTTACCATCGATATTCCTACTGTTTATGGTGATGTTTCGATGATGATTCCTGCTGGTACTCAGCCTGATAAAGTATTAAAAATCAAAGGCAAAGGTGTCAAAGACTTACGTGGTCAAACTCCTGGTGATCAATATGTCCACCTCAGAATCGAAACCCCAAGTAATCTAACCAAAAGACAAAGAGACCTACTTGAGTCGTTCCGTGATGAAAGTAAAGAAGATTCATCTTATAAAAAATTTAAGAAGTTTTTTCGAAATTAATTTATAATGACGTTATGACTAAAACTTGTCGCAAATGCGGTACCGCTTTTACAGAAGATTTAAATACCTGTCCTGTTTGTAAAACAGCGATTATTCAAACACAAGCACAAAACCAGGTAACTGCCTCATATGCGGCATTAAAAGATCAACTTGAACTCGTGTCTTTAAAGGCGAGAGGGATTGTCGTCTTAACTTTTATGCTGGGAGGTTTTCTTGGTTTAGGATGGTTTTATCTTGGATTCCAACGTCGTGGATTCATTCATTTGGCCATCACTGCAGTCGTCTTGATTTTATCTTTAACCTTTTTATCAGCAGAAACCTTTATCCTACTTCTAGGCTTAATGATCATACAAACAGTACTTGCACTTTATTATTTATTTAACCCTGACGCAAAAGATGCTCGGGGAGAATTGTTGAAATAACATGATCCGTATCTTTGCCTCTTGGCAAGATCGGGTTATTTTATCAGCGGATGATGAACATCATTTGGTTAATGTTTTAAGAGTGCTTCCAGGTGAAAAGATTGAACTTTTAATTGCAGGAAAAGTATTTTTAGGTGTTGTTCAAAAAACCAAACCTTTGCAAATAGAAAAGCTTGATCATATCGATGCTAGTCACGAATTACCAATTCGAATTACCTTAATTTATCCTGTCGTAAAAGGTGAAAAAATGGATTGGGTCGTTCAAAAGGCAACTGAACTCGGCGTGGATGAATTGATACCTTGTTCCAGTGAACGAAGTGTTGTGCATTGGGATCAACATGACTTAGAAAAGAAATGGGTTCGCTTTCAAAGAATTATCAAAGAAGCAACCTTGCAATCAAAAAGAGAAACATTGATGAAAATGAATCGGTATATAAATTTATCCGACGCCTTTAAGCTAGATTTCTCATCAAAGTGGATTGCTTCCGAATCTCACGTACAATCGTCTATACCAAATTCTCTAAAATTTAATAAAGGCAGCACGATTAGTTTAGTTGTTGGTCCTGAAGGTGGATTGAGTACAAATGAATTAACTTTAGCCCAAACAAACGGTTATCAACCCTTTTCGTTAGGCCCCAGCATTTTAAGATCAGAAACAGCCGTTATCGCAGCTTTATCAATACTGAGGGAAAGAGGATTTTAAATGGCGAACTATTTATTTCAATCTTGGCGAGAATCAAGACGGTATTTAAAATCCAAAGATGGTGTTTTTTTCACCCAACAAAAACATCGCTTACTTAAATACCCTTCGTTTAGTCACTTGTTTTCAAGTACCACCGTTTTTTCGATGGTGAAGGCTGTGATTATCTTAAAAGGTTTAATCCAAAAAGACACCATCGAAAACTATCTGAATAAGCAGGCAGACCAGTCTATCCAAAAACATGGTCGTATCAAACATCATTGGATTCGTGAACAATACCTCAAAGACTTGAACCTTACCTATCAATTTAAGAACGCATCGAATCAATTGATTATCCTTCCCTTTTTTAACCGAGCACTCAATTATATTTATCATCAAGAACCCGATAAATTACTGGATTACCCATATAATCAACTTGAAGCTGACTTTTCCGCTTCGGTGATAGACGGTTTTGAACAATTTAACTGGGACTTGTTTTCCTCTAACTTCACATCTTTGATAACTTTAACCCAACATGATCGATCGGCAAAAGCTTATTTTGAACCTTATTCTCGAACCATTCTCATCATCAACTCCCAAGGAAGACTAGACGTTAGCATATCGATCTTTGATCGCCAACTTCAAAAACCCAATCTTCAAGATTTAGACAAACGAATTGATCGGGCATTAAAAGGGTACTTTTTAGTTAATCGTGACCAATTTATACGGGAATGTGAAACAGAGGGATTACTCTCCCCAGCATACGCCTCGAAGATGTTAAAAATTCAAAATGCTCCGTTCATTCGACGTGAAACGGAATAGTGTTTTTCATTGACTCATAGTATTTATCCCCCTATAATACTTAAGGAAATAAGGAGGTGGTTATATGGCAGTGCCATTTCATCGGACGTCGAAAACAAGAAGAGATAAAAGACGAACCCATTTTAAATTAAAAGTAACCAGTTTAGTCGCTTGCAATAATTGTGGAAAGCTTATTCGCTCCCACACCGTTTGCCCTTCATGTGGCTTTTATGCTAAAAAATCAATCATAAAGGTTGGAGAAACCGTTAAAGAAACACCAGTCAAGCAAGCCGAAAAGAAACCAGCAAAGAAAGCTAAAAAAGCTAAACCAGAAGCTGGCGAAAAGAAAGAATAAAATGCCCTAACGGGCATTTTTCATCTATGCAACATCTTGCAAAATATATTGATCACACCTTGTTAAAACAAGATGCCACTTATTCACAAATTGAAACCCTTTGCCAAGAAGCGAAGCAATTCGATTTTATGTCTGTGTGTATTCAACCCCATTTCGTCAGTTTTGCAAAACAAAAATTAGTAGAATCAACTGTAAAAGTTTGTACGGTGATCGGTTTTCCCTTAGGCCAAAACCATCGCGAAACCAAAGTCTTTGAAACCAAAAAAGCAATTTCAGAAGGTGCAGATGAAATTGATATGGTGATGAATATTTCTTTATTAAAGGCGAATAAATTTCATGAACTATACTTAGAAATTGCAGAAATTAAACATGCATGTTCGGGTCGAGTTCTGAAAGTAATTTTAGAAACTTGCCTATTAACAAATGATGAAATTATCAAAGCTTGTGAGATTGCCAAAGAGGCAAAAGCTGATTTTGTCAAAACCTCTACGGGTTTTTCCACCGGTGGAGCTACGATCGAGCACGTACGTTTAATGAAGAAAACGGTTGGGGATAAGTTACAAGTTAAGGCCAGTGGGGGAATTCGATCATTATCTGAAATGCAATCCATGATTGAAGCTGGTGCAACCAGAATTGGAACGAGTTCTGGGGTTAAAATCCTTCAAGGTCAAGCCAGTCAATCTTCTTATTAAATGATTGCTATAAAAATGTGGCATGCGTATAATGAAATAGATTTAGGGTAAGGAGGTGGAACACCATGGCTAAAACACCCGTTCGCGATAATGAATCTCTTGATGAAGCACTTCGCCGATTCAAACGACAAGTGAATAAATCAGGCGTCTTACAAGAAGCAAGAAAACGTGAGTTCTATCTCAAACCAGGACTTAAACGTAAATTAAAATCCAAAGAAGCAT
>JBEDGE010000012.1:0-6890 GCA_041174805.1 Bacillota bacterium | reverse complement strand
GACCTTGTGAAGGATCAGTTCGCATTGGTGCAACCAAATAGATTGTTGGGTCTGAATTTAATTTGCGGCGATGAAAAATATTCTGAAAGTTGGTTTTTGAATTTTTGCTATAAAAGAAGTTATGGTGAGCAAGTTGTGGATAAACTTTATTCGTTCCCAAGTGCAGTGCAAAACCCGAACAAGCTGGTTCGAATTTTCGTTGGTATCTAGCGATAAGACTTTTTGATTCTTTGGTAATTTTCTCATAAAACGGAATTGCTTCCATGTTTGAGATCACAAGATCAGCATCTAATGTTTCTCCGGACTGCAAATGAATTTTTGAAATCGTTTGATTCTTTTTTTCCACCGACACAACTTCGCATTGCGTTTTTATTTTAATCTGTGGAAGTTCTTGAATAAGTTTAACCATGCCTTTTGAAATATTAAACATCCCACCCGTGACGTACCACAAGTCATATTTCCATTGAATATAAGGTAGTAAATTCATCAATGCGGGCGCGTCATAAGGTGAAGAACCAACATATTTAACAAAGTAATTGAGAATATCAATTAAATAAGGATTACGAATATATCGCCGGACACCTTGATTCATCGTGGAAAAATAATCCATATTTTGGAAAATACTCACCGATGGTTTAAATCGCATTGCTTCCCAAGTGTTTTCTAATTGGTTATCAAAGGCAACCATTGCCGATACACCATAAATTTTTTCGGTGTAGGCATAGTATGCCTTTAAATCCTCAAGATCTTGAGGTGTTAACTTTTTGTTCGTTAACATGTATTCAATTTTGTGTGTTAAATCAATCGTGGTGCCATCTTCAAAAAAGTTTCGCCAATGCGGTCTGACAGGTTCAATTTGAATGTAATCGGACATCTTTCTTTTGTGCTTGGAGAATAAATTTTCAAAGATGTGGGGCATCGTTAAGATAGAGGGACCTAAATCAAAGGAAAAGCCTTTCGTGTCTTTCACATTGAGTTTGCCACCGAGATGGCTATTTTTTTCTAGTAAAGTAATGTCATATCCAGGTAATGCTGCTAACGAGATTGCAGCAGATAATCCACCTAATCCACCACCAATAATCACGACTTTTTTCATATTAACCTCATGGTGTTATTATAATCATTTTGCTTTCAAACCGTAAAAATAGATTTGTGAAATTGCATATAATGAATCCATGAACCTTCCCAATTTGCTTCGTTGGTTTGAAAAACATCAACGAGATTTACCTTTTAGAAACCATCCCACACCTTACGGGATATGGATTAGTGAAGTAATGCTACAACAAACCCAAATGGATACAGTTTTAAAGTATTACACTTCTTTTCTTAAACGCTTTCCTGACATCAAGGCTCTCGCCGATGCTTCATTAGAAGAGGTTCTAACCGAAGTTCAAGGTTTGGGTTATTATCGGCGTTTTCGACTCATGCATGAAGGGGCAAAATTTATACTTCATTATCATCAAGGTGAATTTCCCAAGACCTTTGAATCGGTGATGGCAATTCCAGGAGTTGGTCTTTACACCGCTGGTGCGATTATGGCTATCGCCTATAACCAACCTTATCCCGCGACAGATGGAAACGTAATTCGTGTATTAAGTCGTTATTACGGTGTAAAAAAAGACATGCGGTTACCAGCTTCAAAACTTCATATAAACAAACTACACGGCAACCTTGTACAACAGACAACCCCAAAAAAGTATATTCAAGCGGTGATGGAATTAGGCGCATTGGTCTGTCGACCAATTAAGCCGGCTTGCGAAACATGCCCCCTACAAAAAGATTGTTACGCTTATCAAAGTGGTAAACCCGAAGCATTACCCATTATCACTAAAACTACAAAAGTAAAAATTAAAGAATGGAAAACATTCGTGATTTTGCAAGGTGACCATATTTTGCTGCGCAAAAACCAAACCAACTTACTGAAAGACTTTTATTTACTACCCCAATGGGAAACGAATATTGATGAAATAGAAACGTGGCTACTTAATCACGATTTTAAACCGATTCACCTAGGTGATCCTGACTCATTTCAACATCAATTCTCTCATCAAACGTGGATGATGGACGTATATCAATTAAAGGTGAAAAGTGGTTTAGATAAAACCGGAGAATGGATACCACTACCATCCTTAAATTCAATTCCTATTCCTGAAGCCCATAAAAAAATCATTCGAAAATATTTTCCCCAATACCTTAAATCAAAAGCTTTATAATGTTAAAGAGGAATAAACAATGAATCTATATCAATTTACAGTTAAGGACTATCAAGGCAAACCCGTTTCTTTAAAAACCTATGAAAATAAAGTGGTGTTAGTGGTGAACACGGCAATCCACTGCGGATTAGCACCACAATATAAAGGTTTAGAAAAACTTTATCAAACGTATCAAAAACAAGGCTTTGAAATCTTAGATTTCCCTTGCAATCAATTTGCCGATCAATCACCAGAAAGTGATGAGGAAACGGCGATGATTTGTGAGACTAAATTGAAAAACTCCTTTAAACCATTTGCAAAAATTGAAGTTAATGGAAGAAACACCCACCCACTTTATCAATGGTTAAAGAAAAGTACCTTTAACTTGTTTGGTTCACAAATTAAATGGAACTTCACCAAGTTCTTAGTCAATCGCGAAGGTAAAGTTGTGAAACGTTACGCCCCAACTGTTTTACCTGAAGCAATATCAAACGACATTCAAAAGTTACTTAAATAATATGCTGGTTATTGAACACGCGACGAAATCATACGACAAAAAAAAGAAAGCGTTGGATGACGTTTCAATTACGATTAAACCAGGTGATTTATTTGGATTCGTGGGTCATAACGGCGCCGGTAAAACCACTTTACTTAAAGCTATTTCTGGTATTCATCAATTAGATCAAGGTGCCATTACCTTTGAAGGACTTGATATCAATCAGGATACCATCGCTTTTAAGTCCAAAATCGCCTATGTCCCTGATCATCCCGATCTCTATGAACAATTAACGGGAAGGCAATATATTGATTTTATTGCCGATGTCTTTAAAGTTTCCATCAAGGATCGCCAACAATTAATTGATCAATATGGTAGAAGTTTTGAAATGCTGCCTTTTTTAAAACAACCCATTAGTACGTATTCTCACGGTATGAAACAAAAAACAGCCTTAATCGCCGCCTTGGTTCACCGTCCAAGATTGCTCCTACTTGATGAACCTTTCGTCGGTCTAGATCCGAAAGCTAGTTTTGTTTTGAAAGAAGCATTTAAATCGATGACTCAATCCGGCATGAGTATTTTCTTTTCAAGTCACGTTCTTGAAGTTGTTGAAAAACTAACGAATAAAATTGCCATCATCAAACAAGGAAAAATTATTCATCAAGGTTTAACCAAAGACGTACTAGGTAAGCAAAACCTTGAAGCGTTGTTCATGGAGTTGAGTTGATGTACGGATTGTTGTTCAGAACCTTCATTCGTGAACGTTTGAGTCTTCGTCGTTTATTTGGTCAAAAAATTGCGCGCTCCAAGATTCAAAGTATCTTGATGGTGGCCGTGTTGGTGTATGCATTCGGCGTGACAGCATTTTCTAACACCATTCTCCAATTTGAAATCGCTAAAGGTTTAGTCATATTAGACAATTTATCCCAAATGCTCTATCAGGTAGTAGGTGGCCTTAGTACCTTGGGATTTTTATTTGGTTTTTTTCAAGCGCAAGGATATTTGTTTCAATATAAGGACTTTGATTTATTAGGTCCGCTTCCCATACCTCAACGTGTCATTGTAGCGGCGAAATTAACCATGATGCTTGTGTTTGTTTATTTATTCGCACTGATTATGGTGATTCCCACTTATGGAGTTTGGTGGTATGTGAGTGAAGCATCCTTCATTCAATTTCTATTGTTTTTACCGATGGCGATGGTTGCTCCAATACCGCTCATGTTGTTGGGATCTTTTATTTCATTTGCTTTGCGAAAGTTAACACAAAGATGGGTGAATGCAAATGTCCTCCAAACGATATTTTCAGTATTGTTTGTTTTGAGCTTTGCTTTTTTTAATTATTTCTCAAATGAAATTTTACCAAGTTCTTGGATAGACTTTTTAGCAGGTATCGATATTGTAGCTTCCTGGTTTGTGAACGGAATTGCCAGTACTAATCTAATCCTAGTTTTACTATATCTATTTCTACACGGCCTCGTCTTTTTTGGTTTCGTTTTTGTAATGAGTGGGTCTTTGCTTAAACTAAATCAACAACGAACCAATGTTGTTTATAAACGTCGAGATAAAATACCAAACCAAGTTCAAGCGGTTATGAAACATCTTATCATCAAGGAATGGCAACGTTTTATCGGCACTTCTGTTTATTTTCTCAATACTGGATTTGGGATTTTAGTGTTGAGTTTGGTAACGATGATCAGTCTTTTTATACCCTCAACCATCCTAGAATTTAATCAAATGATGTTAGCGATGCAGATCAATCCTATATGGTTGATCTTTGCTTTGATAGGATTTTCATTATCGACGGTTTACACACCTGCTGTGAGTTTGTCTTTAGAAGGTAAGAACATTAATCTATTAAAGTCTTTACCGATAAAACCATGGACGATTATTCAATCGAAAATTTATTTTAACCTATGTATCACATTACCAATTGTTTTCTTGTCGGCGTTGGTTGGTGGCATTCTATTTCAAATTGAAGTTATAACGCTTGCTTTATTTATCGTTTTTATTTTTATGTTTACAGTCTTGGTTTCGATATTTTTTATGTATCTCAATCTTTGGTTTCCACGGTTTGATTTTCATCAAGAAGTAGAAGTGGTTAAACAAAGTCTAGCCGCTCTTGTTGCCGTCTTTGGTGGGTTTTCAATATTAGGTGCATGCTTGTGGTTGGTTTTTGATCCCTTTCAATATCTTGATATTCATGTCCAACTTTTCATGTTAATGCTGATTGAATTCGTGCTTATCGTTATCGGTGGATGGTTACTAAGAAGAAATGCGCAAAAACACTTTCAAACATTTAGTGTTTAAAGGAGAAGATGATGAAAACGATTATTGCTCATGACGTTGAAGAGGCTCTACGAAAAGGTTTACCTGTTGTTGCGCTTGAAAGCACCATCATTAGTCATGGTATGCCTTATCCAGAAAACCTAGAAACGGCTATTGCGGTTGAAAAAGTAGTTTTAGATGCAGGGGCTACGCCTGCAACGATTGCAATTCTCGATGGTGTCATTCACATTGGTCTAAACAAAGACACCTTAACAAGATTTGCGCAAAGCAAAAATGTTAGAAAAGTTTCTCAACGAGATTTATCCTATGTTTTATCTCAAGGTTTATCCGGTGGTACAACCGTTGCGACCACTATGTATTTGGCTTGGAAGAATGGTATTAAGGTGTTTGCGACCGGTGGTATTGGTGGCGTCCATCGGGGAGCGGAAACCTCATTTGATATCTCCGCTGATCTTGAAGCATTTGCAAGTATGCCTATTACTGTTGTTTCCGCTGGTGCAAAAGCGATTCTTGATTTGCCTAAAACCTTAGAGTATTTAGAAACGATGGGGGTTCCAGTTGTTGGTTATCAAACCGATGATTTTCCAGCCTTTTATCATTCAAAAAGTGGATTAAAATTATCACTGCGTTGTGATAACCCTGCTGCAGTTGCAACGTTAATTAAAACGCAGAACGACCTCAAATTAACACAAGGAATTTTGATTGCAAATCCTATTCCAATTGCTTACGAAATGGATGCGAGAACGATTAATAATGCCATTCAAACCGCCACAAAAGAAGCAGAAGACCAACATATTAAAGGTGCTGCCCTTACACCTTTTTTACTTGCTAGAGTCAAAACCCTCACAGGTGGTGATTCCTTAAAAAGCAATATTGCATTGGTTAAACATAACGCGAAAGTTGGTAGTGAAATTGCAATCGCTTATCAAAAACTTAATGTTGCTGCTGATCAAGTTTCAAAATAATATTGTTTAAATCTTTTTCTGAAAACGCATAGTGTTCGTTGCAGAAATTACAATGAACATCGGCACCATGTTGTTCTTTTATCATGTCTAACAATTCAGCCTTACCAAGGAGTTTAAGTGTTGATTCGGTTCTTTCTCTTGAACATGTACATTTAAATGCGATTGATTTATTTTCTAATATATTTAAATCTTTTTCAGGAATAAGGGTTTTTAAAATCGTTTCTGGAGTCATGCTTTCAAAGAGTAAGGTTGAAATAGGTTTTGCTGCCCGTATCACTTCTTCCATTTTTGTTAATGTAGCATCATCACATCCCGGCATGGCTTGAATAAGATAACCCCCACTTGCAGCAATCGTACCGTCTGGATTGACCAGCACACCAAGGGCAAGTGCAGATGGAATTTGTTCAGAGTTTACTAAATAGGAAGCAAGGTCTTCGGCAATTTCACCTGAAATGATGGGTGTCTTACCTGTGAAGTTATATTCAGATCCATAACTTTTAACCACTGCAACCATCCCTTCGGTCCCGACAGCTCTAGCAACATCTAACTTTCCTTTGGCGTTCGCTGGAAAATGAACCTGACTATTATGAACATACCCTCTCACTTGACCAAAAGCGTTGGCGTCCACAACAATTTCACCGATGGGACCGTTGCCAGCAATACGAATGGTATATTTCTCCGCACCCTTTAAATTGCTGGCAAATAATATTCCAGCTGTAAGCGTTCTACCTAAGGCAGCTGAGGCTGTTGGTAAAGTTTGATGGCGTCTACAACCTTCTTGTACTAATTGGGAAGTTGCGGTGGCAATCGCTCGAATTTTACCTTGAAAGGCAATCGCAGAAACCAAGTAATCTTTTTTCATCTTTCATATCTTAACAAAATAGAATTACGAAAGATAATACAATGTCTTTAGAGGTAAGCATCATGAACCAAAATCCATTTATTGTGAAG
>JBEDGE010000011.1:0-3469 GCA_041174805.1 Bacillota bacterium | reverse complement strand
ATCCTCTTCTTAATGGTTTGTTCACCAGTTCTTTAGTAGGCTTACCCGCAAGGATAATCGCCATCACAATACTTCCAACAGAAAAACCAAAGCCAATTAAGGAATAAACCCAAGGTTCACTTTGAACCACTTGATTAAAGAAATAGGGTTGCGCAACTCCAAACAAAGGTGCAGCTAACATATTAATTAATAATACGACAATGACAAACATCAACATCCCTTGTTTTTGTAGGATAAAAGTAAATCCTTCACCAAATTCTTTAATCGCCAACGCTAACGTTAATTTCGCTTGATTCTTTTCATGACTTTTCGTTTTGATGAACATTTCAGAAATTGCCGATAAAACATAAGAGACACTCGTGATAATAAAAATTAAACCAATCCCTAAGGTAGTGTATAAGACACCTGCAAGTAATCCTCCAAGAATGGAAACAAAAGCTCCCATGCCAGAGTTCAAACTATTTGCTCTCATCAAATCTTCATCTTTAACTAGATAAGGAATAGAGGCTGTAACCGCAGGTGAGAATAACGCCCCATTCACAGAAAAGAAAAAGGCTGTAATGTATAAAACGACTAATTGAGGAAACGCATCTTGGAAATTAATTGTCAGATTACCAATTGAAATAACTGGCTGAACAAGAATGATTAAACCCGCAAGAAAGATGGAGATGCCACGTAAATAATCAGTAATATAAATAATCTTAATTCGATCCCAACGATCGACTAAAACACCCGCAACCGGGGTTAGGATAACAAAGATAATCGTCCCAAAAGCCATATAAAAACCTGCTTGTGCAGCTGAACTGGTAATCGTTAAGACATACCAACCAATCGCAAAGTTGTATAAATGGTGACCAATGTCGCTCACTAATCTTCCAAAGAATAATAAAGCAAAGTCAGGATTGATAAGGAATCGTTTTTTACTCACGATTCCTATCATACCTCAAAAACAAATAGAGTAAATATCGCCTTAGTTGATTTTTTTTGACAACCCTGGCACTTCGATAAAACTTCGTCCCATCACGATGCTCGGAAATTGTTCTCTCATCTTTAAATAGGCCTTAATAAGGGGGTTATTTTTTTGAAATACCCTCTCATCAATGTGCCATTCCACAACATGATGATATGGCGGTTTACAACGATTTGGAATCGTCAAAACCATTTCCTCAATCATCATTTTTTCAAGGTGATCAATCCACAATTGAATTTCGTCTTTAGGATGGGACTCACTCAACAAATACCTTGATAAATCTTTTACACGAGCATAAATTACTTCGGAAAAATTGACAGAAGTTAGTTGAGCCTGTAAAGCATGAAGTCGATCAAAATGACCTTGATTCGCTTCTTGAAAGGCTTCTAGCCAACCTAGATAACCAACGAGATATTGTTCAGCGCTATAGGCAACTTTAGGAAAACCGGCAGATGATGTTGATACAACCGCCTTGACTGGAATATCGATTGCTTGCTTTTCATCACTGGTAATGAAGCGAAGATACTCAACATCTTGAATGAAATGAAGGAACATAATTTTACCTGCAACATCACCAAAATGAATCCAATGCGGTTCAGTCTTGCCATACCAACCACTTTGAACAGGTGAGAATAAGTTTTGGAAAACTTTACCATCTTCCCAAAGTCTAAAATCTACATAGAGTCGAAAGATGGCACGCCAGGTACTCCTTCGAACCGTTTCTTCGACATCTTGTTTATGTTTTTCATAAACCGCTTTTGACAACCCTTCATCTAAAAACCAAATTGACCAACGTCCACTCATGCGTGCACCTCCTTGATGCGTGTCTATCAAGAAGGATTTTTAAAATAAAAACCCCTATCGTGACAATAGAGGTTGAATGCAAATTCATTTGCGTTTACCTATCGTCAAGCATTAGCACCTTACTGCCTTCAGCAGGTTGCTGTGTTGTCATCGGGCTTGTCCCTCGAACACTCTTGATAGAACATTCATATCTTAAACGAATGCCATATCGTACGTCAAGAGGGCGTTCAATCCATAAAATTATAATTGGGGAATTGGAATCGATTTTATGTTGGCTTGTTGAATCGATAATAAGATGAGTGCTTTTACCTCTAAGCCTTGCTGACTTACGTAAGTTGCATAGGTTTGCAGTTGTTTGAGGTAAGCCGAATCTTCAATTTGATTTGTTTTGTAATCGATAATAGTTGCTTGTTTACCTTCAAGGATTAATAAATCAATAATCGAAGTTTGTCCGGTTTTTTCATCTAGATAAGCGTATTCTTTTAGAACTTTTGCAGTCCCTTTTTTAACTTTATCAGCGATTGATTTCATCAACGGTTGATCGACTAATTTTTGAATGAGTAAACGATCTTTTTCATTGGAGATAAAACTCGTATCCATCGTTGAAAAATCGAGTAAAAATAAACATTCGTGCAAGTAGGTTCCATATAAGAGAACTTTTGCATCCACTTCTTCTTCAAGCGCTTTACTAGCCCGCTTCGGCGTGATTGTTTCAAAAGAGTGGGCAACGGTCTTAAATGAAATAGCATGGTTCTTTGAGGGACTTGGTTTTTCTGAAGTGGAAGCAAATTCAATAGGACATTCAACCCAGGCATCTCGTTCAGTGTTTCTTGATGTGATTTGATCATAGACTTGCATAAAGTCGGCAAAGGTTCTTGCTTTTTCAATATCGACAATCGATTTTGGTTGACTTGATTCAATCACTAAGGTGATCTTTTCTTTCGCCCGTGTTAAGGCCACATACCACAAACGCATTTGTTCAGAAAGAATTGCTTCTTTTTCTTCATTTAAAATTAAATCGGCAAAGATAGGACGAGCATACGTCGCTTCAGGATACGGCAATTGAATACCATAGGTTTTCGAATATTGATACATGCCTTTGGTTTCAACCATGTTGAAACCTTTGGTAAGACCGGGGTAATAAACATAGCTAAACTCTAAACCTTTTGATTTGTGTATCGTCATCAATTTAACCGCATTATCGGTTTCAACATTAGCCGTAATCGTCAAATCGACATCAATGTTATTGGTTTGTTTTAAAAAGGTTTCAAAAGCTTCAAGGGAATAACCTAAAGAAGACAATTGGTTGACGGTTTTCATCCACCCTTCAAGACGTGCGAGATTCGCAGGAAGGTCTGATAACGTTAATAATTTAGTTTCAAGGTTTAGCTCCCGAATTAAATCTTTCATCCATATCGATAAGACTTGTTGCTTACCGAGCTTCTGGAATTTTTCTATCAAAGTAAAAAGTGGAAACTCGGTTAGTGGTTTTTTACCAAGTGCTAAGCGATATAAGGCATCATCTTTTTCTTGGAAGATAAAACTTCTCAGTACGGAGACATACGCTTGCATGATGCTAGGAACAGGAGTATTACCCTGATGATGCACCATGATGGTCATTAAATTCTTCATTACCCGGAAGAAATCAGAATCCGATAAATCTCTTTCGGCATAAACTTCTAAGGGAATGCCAAC
>JBEDGE010000010.1:0-3152 GCA_041174805.1 Bacillota bacterium | reverse complement strand
GATTCCCTTCTTGGAATTGTTGACGATCACGAATGAACCAAACAAAGAGGGAGATAATAAAGAAACCACCTGGTGCTAAAGCCATAATCGTCCAAGGGACCCAACCTTCACCCATCACAGGGATATTAAGCCAAGTTCCAAAGGCGAGTACTTCACGAATGGTGGCAGCAGATACTAGAACAATCATATATCCCATACCAGAAGCAAAAGCATCAACGAGGGCATATTGAGCTGGATTTTTAACCGCATAAGCTTCAGCACGACCCATTACGATACAGTTGGTAATAATTAAACCTACATAAGCACCAAGTTGATTGGCAAGCGCTGGGAAGTAAGCTTTTAAGAACATTTGAACAACAATGGTAAAGGTAGAAATGATCACCATGTAGGTCACCATTCTCACTTGGGAAGGAATGAAATTACGAATTAATGCGATAAAGGCTGAAGAGGCCATTGTCACGAAGGTCACACCAAGGCCCATTGCAATGGCGTTTTCAACTTTATTGGAAATCGCTAGCGATGAACAGATACCTAAGACGGCAATTGCCACTTGGTTTTCTAACCAAAATCCTCGCTTTAGTACGTTGAAGGATTTGGTGTAATTTAACCGAGCAAAGAATTTCTTCATGATTAAGCCCTCGCTTCCCACACCAAGCGGTGTGCAACATATGCATTATTCAAAATAATATTAAATTGATTGGAAGTACGTGTTGCTCCAGTAATGGAACGAACTTCATTCGCTTCAGCAACCGTTGGATCTAAATCCTTGATAATTTCTAATGCATCATCGTCTAAACCAATCGATTTACCATTGAACGTATCGAGGTATGTACGCGTGGCAACAATACCACCAAGTCCAGGCGTTTCTTCTTGTTGTAATACGGAAATACGGACGATGGTTGTAAAATCATTTTCTAAAGAAAGTAAACCAATAATGGGGCCCCAAACGCCACCGCCAAAGGTTGGACCAAAACCAAAGGTAATCGTTCCGTTGGTGTTGTCTTGATAGTATGTGAAGGTGTAGTCTTCCCCTTCATATTCACCTTCTATGGCAATCGTGGTGGTCGTTTCGGCAAATACATCGTGAATATTCGTGAATGTAAATTCAACACCATGAGCAGTCAAAACTTCCGACTTTAATAATGCATCAGCATTCGCTTCAATTAAACTATTGGTAATCGCACCAGTTCCAAAAAGTAAGCCACCTGAAACGGTTCCAAGCACGGCAACAAATATCATCATGCGGACATATTTATTCATCTTATTTAACCTCCGCTGTGAGAATCGCTGAAATAGGTTTACGAGCGACAGTAGCATCCAATAATGGAGACAGGACATTCATGATGATCGTGGCAAAAATCACACCTTCTGGCCAAGCGGCAAAAACTCTGATTAAAAGGGTAAAGAAGGCAAATAAGAAACCGTAAAGGAAGCGACCACCGGTGGTCACTGGAAGTGTGGGTTTATCCGTGATGATAAAGAAAGCACCAAAGATGGCCATACCAACCACAAGCGCAATAAATGGATCATAAAATCCTTCAAGACCGACAACTTGACCAAGGTAACCTAATCCTAATAAGGAGACTAAAAAAGCGAGTGGTGCTTTCCAATCGATGACTTTGGTTACGATTAAAATTAATCCTAATAAGATAACGAGACCTCTAGAAACCTCTCCAACAGCACCAGGGGCAGTCCCTAAAAATAAATTCATTAATGGATAAGTATTAAGTACATCATCACCACGAATCCAAACCCCAATCGGTGTGCTGGTTCCAATAACATCTGTCACAGGATTTAACCATTGTGTGTTTAAAAATTGTGGAAAGGAAATCATCAAGAAGATAACCCCAATGACCGCTGGATTAAAGACGTATTTTGGATAACCACCAAAGACAAGTTTTCCAAAGAAAACGCCAAAGGCAGCTCCAACTGCAGCGATCCATAATGGAACCGTCGGTGGAAGGATTAAGACAAGTACAAGAGCGTTGTATAACCAACCCTCATCGATTTGTTTTCCTCTGAAATAGGCAAAGATGATTTCAAGGATGAGGTCTGTGATGATGACAGTCAAGGTTAAAAATAAAACTTGAATGCCAAAAATTACCGTCCCTGCGAGTACTAAGGTCAACAGTGATAGATTCAGCAATCTCATGTTGCGATCCATCGCTTTGAACTTCGACACTTTTGGTGCGTTCATAGGCAATTTATCTCCCTTTGAATTGAGTCAATTTAGACGACCCAAAATTCCAAAAGAAATTATATCACTCAAGAAAAAAAAATAAAGGTGTTTTCAATGATTTGGTGCAGTCGAGGAGAGTTGAACTCCTACACCGGTGAAGGTACTAGACCCTGAATCTAGCGCGTCTGCCAATTCCGCCACGACTGCACATGGGTATTTTACTATGAAACCGCTGAAATGTAAGTGCTTACTTTTGCAGAAATGTACTCATGGAAGGTCAAATTATTGAGCACTTTTTGGTTCAATGAGAAGACAACGAAGACATCTCGAAGCGCAAGAACCGTAGGTTGAATGAATTGATATTGGCCTGATTGAGGGTAATAGGTATCTCGATATTGGCGATGGAGTGAATAGAATAATCCGGCATAATTTCCTGCACCATTACTGATGGAATCTAACCAACCACTTTGATAGATAGTTTGCAAATGATCTCGATATTGATTTTGATAGCCTGCATAGGCTCCTTGATAAATGGTTAAACGATGCAGCGGATTTAATCGACCTTGATTCCAATCTTTAAGTAACGCTTCTTGAAAAGGTGTTGCTTTGGTCATACTAGGACCATATTGATCAAATGGATTCAACGTCGGATCCCAATCGCCATTGCTACCAAGACCGCGATCAAGGTCATAGGGAATTGGATATGCTTTGCCAGTACTTGGTAGAAAATACAAATAAAGATTGTTGGCATTATTACGATAATCATCTGGATTACCAACAAAATAGGCAATCGCTTCCATCCACAAAAAGGACGGTATATCGATGACATTTTCTACGCGCTGACGATAGCTTTGATTATTGACATCATTGCTAGCATTCAATTCACCAATTAAGTTCACGATATCGGTAAAATTCGGCAATGCGGTATTGGTTTTTAAATCATAACTAGGATGATAATTTGCCGCATTATCTT
>JBEDGE010000009.1:0-3466 GCA_041174805.1 Bacillota bacterium | reverse complement strand
AAGTTACGTTGATGTTCCAGATGTCATTACAATTGTCGATGGTGAAAACACCATCGAAGTGATTCGTGAATTTTCCCCTTATCAAAAATTATTTTTCTATTTTTACTTTACTTAGTACGCTTCTTCAAACGAATCATGTGGGTTGTGCCTTGTTT
This sequence comes from Bacillota bacterium, assembly GCA_041174805.1. GTDB lineage: Bacteria > Bacillota_I > Bacilli_A > RFN20 > CAG-826 > UBA970. The sequence continues at coordinate 3,311 of JBEDGE010000009.1, read as the reverse complement.
GGACATTTCATAATAGTTCTTTAATTCATTTTGGAAGAAGGAAATGGGTTTTTGTTTGTTAGCACCATAGTTTTTAGGATTAAAGTCTTTCATTTGTACACGTAGGTCGTGCATCACGGAGGCAAAGTCTGCAAATTCATCCCCATCCGTTAGGTCATCAATAATCTTATCTACAACAGCGATGAGATCATTTAAGATTAATCCTTTTGAGGTGATGTTTTGGTTAGAGGCAATTTTTTCAACGGAGATAAAAGTGTTGCAAGCGTCCTTGAAGTTTTCGGAAGCTTTGTTGTCGCCTGCGCCCACCACATAACGATTATGTTTTTGAATGGTTTTAATTAAAGGGGTAAAGTCAGAGTCATTGGTCGCTAAACATACACAATCGATATAATCCTGATTGAGCAGTTCCATCGCTTCAATGGTCATGCCAATATCCACCGCGTTTTTTCCAGAGGAATAGGCAATTTGTGCCCGTGGTTCAATGCCAAACTTAATAAACTTGTTTTTGATGGTCGCATCATTAAAGTTTGAGTAGAAAGCATACTTGATGATGACATCACCAATTTCGTTTAAAGCATCAAAGAGAATCGGGAAGTATTTTTCTTGGTTAAAATTGTCGTAATCAATCAGCAAAGCTATTTTTTTTCTTGTTTCCATATCTTTATTGTAGCAAAGGCGACCACAAGACGCTTTACTTAATTGGTTCCACCATTGATCATCATCAGTTCTTGCAATTGACGATTTTCAAGTATTAAGGACACGATTTCTTTAAATTCATCGAGTGTTAAGGTTTCTGCGTGGGTAATTTTGTTCCTTAACTTCGAAATCGTAAAAGCGTGTTGGGCGATTTCAATCAGTTTGCCTTTACCTTGGCCGTTCAATGGTAAGGAGGCGGTGCGCTTATTCCAATAGGTTTCAAAATGAGGTGCAATCGCAAGTCCTGTAGGATCCATTTGTTCTTGTTCTTGTTTGGCTAGCTTATGACTGATATCAAGAATAAAAGGAATGGTACCGATTGAAAAGTTTTCAGGAATCAAGGCTTGATATTGAAGTGGTTCTTGATCAAAATCGACAATCGTGATGTACCGTCTTTTTTTGGAATGAGGAGGAATGGAAGCACTAGGGGTAATGCCTTCCTTAAGCAAATATTTAATAAAATCTCGAAAGAACAATTTATAACATTCATGTTCATAGGCTTTGACAAAGGGTAAGGCGAAGGAAGAATAATCTTGAATCGTGCCTTCATCTAACAATCGAGACATGCGGGACGTTAGATAAAAAGCATTTTTAACCATGGTTTTGGTCTTGGGGTCTGCTTTTTTCCAAATATTTAAATCAAACACTTTTTCAATATACGTTTGAATCTTATCTGCATCATAGATGGTTTTGATGTCGCTAAAAAAATCTAAATGCTGGAAGTCATGCATCGTGGTTTCTGCTTGTTCGATAAACGATTGAATATCAATCGTCAGGGGTTGCTTTTTTAATTCAATGAGCTTTGCTTTTAAATCCAAAAAATTTCCTTGGGCAAGATCAATCATCGCTTGGTAATATAACGCTAATTTCTTTCTTTCAGGGTGAATCACGTTCTTGAGATGAATTTTTGCTTTGGAATAGTCCTTGAGTAAGGTAAACCAAATACCTTTCATTAAATCCAAGAAGGGATATTGTTGTTTATTATCCGGAATTCGATTGAGGAGTTCTATTATTTTAGGATTCGTCAGCTGCGCATCTGTAAATGCATTAGGAAAATAAATTTTAAATCGGTGAAAATTATACTTGGTGATGGTATCAAAAGGTTTATGACCTAAAGCGAGTAATAATAAAAGCAAAATGGAATCATGATCCTTATTCCATTGTCGAACTGCATAAAAAGTTTTGATGTTCTCCTGGATATAAAGTTTAATCTCTGTTGATTTTACGAATGGATGAATGACCAGATATTGATCCGCGAGTACGTAAATGAGATTCATCGCCGTTCGATCGGTACTATCCACAGGTAAAGTGGCAATTCTTGGAAATTGGTGTGTTAAAACATCATGGAATAAACTTTGGGTTGAGGCCTTCATAGATCTATTTTAACAAAGGAAGTTGAAAGACGACTACTTATTCTTCTTCATCAAGGTTGCTTTCTTCAACTTTTAAGGCTTCGCCTAAGGTTTCAAGGTTCTTAAGTTTAGACTGAATCATACGGGTTCTGGTCCCTATTAACCGATCGAGTTCCGTGCCTGCAGATTGAATCTTTTCTTGAGCTTTGGCAAGGACTTCTGCAAACTTATCAAATTCATTTTTGGCATTGGCGAGGACGTGCCAAACTTCTTGTGATTTCTTTTGAATCGCGAGTGTTTTGAAGCCAATTTGTAATGAATTCAGCAAAGCAGACATGGTCGTAGGTCCTGCTAGAACGACCGAATATTTTGTTTGTAACTTTTCAATCAAGCCGCGACGTATCGCTTCAGCATACAAACCTTCAATTGGTAAAAATAACACTGCAAAATTAGTTGTGTAAGGAACTTCTATATATTTCGAGGCGATATCGGCTGCAAAGCGTTCAATCTTCGTTTCTAACGTCTTTAATGCCGCTTCCACTTGTTTACTATCGTTGGTGTCATAGGCAGTTAAGACGAGATAATAATCTTCCAAGGGAAATTTAGAATCGATCGGTAAGAAAATCGAGCGATTGCCATCTCCAGGTAAACGGACAGCATATTCAACGCGATCTGAAGATCCAGGTCTAGTTGGTGTTTCCTTTAAATACATATCGGGAGAAAGTATTTCTTCTAGGATTCTTCCGAGTTGAATTTCACCCATAATTCCACGCGTCTTAACGTTACTTAAAGCACGTTTGAGTTCATCTACACCAGAAACAAGTCCTTGCATTTCACCAAAGCCTTTTTGCACCGTTTCAAACTGTGAACTGATGAGTTGGAACTTTTGTGTGAGTCTCTCCTCTAAAGTTTTGTTTAGTTTTTCATCGACGGTTTCTCTCATCTTTTCAAGTTTATCGGCATTATCTTTCTGTAACTTTTCCAACATTTGCATCGTGGTTTGGCGAACTAATTCTAATTTTTGTTCATTGGTGCTCGTTAACGTTTCAAGTTGCTTCGATAATTCTTGTCTTAAAATGGTTTGTTGTTGAAGGGCGTCGGTTTGCGATTGGCCAACTTGTCTTTGCATCATCATCAACACATCATTCACAGCCTGATTCGCTTGTTTGATGGTTTTATCGAGCTGATCGGTTGTAGTTTGTAAATCTTGCTTGTTAATGCTAGTTTGAGGCTTGTTTGAGCGAATGAAAAATAGTACGATCA
>JBEDGE010000008.1:0-5290 GCA_041174805.1 Bacillota bacterium | reverse complement strand
ATATAGGTATCTATAGAATTGTTGGTGATGTCGAGGGGCATATCAACACTATAGCAACCCAAAGAACTTAATAAAATTGAAACGTGGTTTTAATTTATAATAAAAGAAATGAAACCTAAGATAGAACCCGGGGAAAGACTCCGACAATTACGTGTTAAAAGAAAAGTAAGTCAGGCAGAATTAGCTGGCGCTATTTTTGTTAAAAACACAACCATTAGTAATTGGGAAAAAGGTACGCGTAAAATTCAAACGGATAATTTGAAAGCATTAAGTGATTATTTTGGGGTTCCAACAAGTTACTTTTTGGAAGCAGAAGAAAAAACAGAATCTTGGAGAAAGGTTCCGATTAAAACCTTGCTCGCGGGAAGTGCTGCTGTGGCGATGTTGGTAAGTTTAACAGTTGTTGCCTTAAATGGAAGAGCGAACTTAAACAACGAAGCTTGTTATGGTGAACAAGTGTGTTACTTAATTGAAGATCCTTCAATTGTTAGTGAATTATCAAGCCGTAACATTACTGGTGGTTTGATGACAAATGTGGAAATGGATTTACTCGCTGATTTTTTGATGACGTATCGACAGCCAGAAAGGGATGACGTGTCCAACACTTTGCTAAAAGCTACTTACCATGCGAATAATGAGAAGAATACATTGTTCTCTTTGGGGGAAAGTGTGATTTCTTGGGTCAATGTTTATGAATATTTTGTCAACTATAATCCCGAATCTTGGTTTAGTACTTATTTGCACGTTAAACAAATCAATCCGGATACAAAACAATTATTTTACCTTGAACCACAAAACACGAAGATTGTAATTTATAAAACCGCCCTCAACACCTTTAAATATGAGGTTTGGGGAGAACAAATTGATGTTTTCTCAGTCGATTTAAACATCAATCGATTGTATTTAAACAACAACCTTGTGAGTAAACCAAACTACCCCAGTAATGAAGTGATTGATTCGTTTTTCGCCACACTTACTAATGATCAATGGATAGATCCAAATGGCGAACTTCATGGATTTATAAGTTATGGAAATAATTTATATTTGGCTTATAACTTTGCGATGACCATATCTTCTGATCAACACTATGCTAAGAACCATCGCATCCACATAATGGATGTAAATAAAAACGTCTCATATTATATTGAACTTTCTTGCGGTTGTAGCAGTGCAAGCGGGGGTGTTGTGTCTATTTACCGTTATGAAAATGAAGTTGATTTTGGTAATCAAGAAATTATGGTGAGTTCTAGGGTTACCACAGAAATAAAGTTTAATTTGCGGGATTTTGAGTCTATGTTTACAAACCCTAATGTTTTTATTCCAGAATGGTGGTCAACCAGTGGTGCCGAAGGTGTCGCTACTTTCTTTGAGGAATTAGATGATGCAATTGTGTTTCCAGATTTAGAAATTGATTTTACCCGTGTACCTATCCACAATCCATATACTGAATAATATGAATCAACAAAACATCATCGGTGAAAAACTTCGCCAATTAAGAACCAAAAGAGGCATCTCTCAAGCGGAGTTAGCGAAAGCCATCTTTGTTAAGAACACCACGGTCAGTAATTGGGAAAAGGGCACAAGACAGATTCACATTAATAGTCTAAAACTCATCTGCGTTTATTTCGAAGTACCACTGGATTATTTTAATGACAAAAACGAACTTGAAAAACTCGAACAAAAGAAATTACCTCTCAAACCGATCATTGCTGCAAGCGCAAGTGTGGCTTTGGCTGTTAGTGTTGGTGTGGTTTTACTCGGAGGACCTACAGGACTTATTAATGATGCCTGTTATGGTGAAAGCAATTGTTATTTGATTAACGATCCATCTATCATCAACGAATTAGAATCTAGAAACATCAGTGGTGGTCTCATGACCAATGTTGAAATGACGCTAGTATTTGAACATCTTGAACAATTTTTATTAAACGAAAATAGTGATGTTAATTTAGGATTGGTTGGTTTGCTCAACGATCTTGGGTATCCAGATAACAATTTATACTTTGTTCAACGGATGCTTTACCACGAAGACCCAAGTGGTATTCCCAATGATTTATTTAATTTAAGAGAAATTAATGTCGGATTAGATCAATACGTTATTCATCAAGGGGATAAATATATTCTCTACAAAATCGGGCCTGATCGCTTTAAATACGAGGTTTATCGAGACAACGCTTATACGCTTACAATCGATTTATCGATGAATGCATTTTATTGGCAAGATGTTAAATTCACCCCACCTCTCAGCATGTTAGATAAATTTCTCAATCAACAATATCCAGAACAAACTGTCAGCATTCAAGATTTCGAACCATTCTACTTTATTGAAAACCTGAGTGTCTTTGAGGTCAACGAATCCTTTTTTGTTGGTTCAAACACCCAAGGTCTATTTGGTTTTTATGACAAAATCAATCGGCAATATTATGTTGGTTATTTGATTGCATCCTATGGCCTTGAGAGTTATGCTTTTGAGCTTTCTTTTCAACATCGAGAAGGGATTTTGAATTCACGCGAATTTAGATTTTCTTTTTTAAACAACTATGAAGGAACCTATGAAGACTTTCCTGAATTTGTCGCGAATGAAGAAAACATTCGTTTGTATAATGATGGAAGCAGTAACGGTAGCGATATGGATCTTTTCTTGAATGATATTGCTCCGCTTATGCAACAATTGGGGGATCGACCCCTCCATCTCTTTATTGAAAAAGAAAGTTAAGGTAATTTAAATATGTCATTTCAAGCCTATATCACCAACATCATGACGATAACCAAAACCACCCCAGAGGCGATTAAAAATAAAGGAATAAAGGATGGGGTTTTAAATGAAAATCTCACTGCCACTATTTTTTGTGGTTGGTTAGCAAAAGAATATAAATTAGGTCGTGGTCACGCGATGGCTCTATGGAAACTCTTCATTGAAAAGGGTTGGATCAATCAACCTAAATCAAAAGTCCTAAAGAAAAAGTAAGTATAGATTTACTTCTCTCTTCTTTATAAGCATTTTTAACTGTGAATTTCGTTATTAGTGATATATTGCTCCTAGGAGAAGTCTATGAATAAATTAGTTAGTTTCAATTTGAAGATGGGCTTGGTTCACCTTGTCCAAGGGATTGCTTTGTTAATCCTTGCCTTAACCGTGCCTCTATTTCGTGACTTTAGACCTGAAATCGTTGGTCGGTTCTTTGGCCCAGTTGGTGAAGGATTGTACGCTCCGATTGAAGAAGCCATGTTTGAACTTCCAGTGGCAATCCTTGCCGCAAGCTTCATCTTATTAAGTGCACTCTTCCACTTCTTAATCTCAGTGCCATTTAAGAAGCAATATGTGGCCAATGTTGAAAAAGGAATTAATCCTTTACGTTGGTATGAATACGCTTTATCTTCTTCCATTATGATCGTGCTCTTATCCATCATGTTTGGGGTGACAACGATTGAAGGATTACTCAGTGTCTTTGGTATTAACGCGGTGATGAATTTATTAGGACTCTTAATGGAAAAAATGAATCCTCCAAGCCGCACCAAAACGGATTGGACTGCTCACTGGATTGGTTGGATTGCTGGTTTAATTCCTTGGGTTATCATCGTCATCTATATGTTAAACATCGGTGATTTATCTGTCTTACCTTGGTTCGTCTTACCAGGTTTAAGTTTCTACTTCTTGGTCTTTAATCTCTTTGCCTTCAACCAAATCTTACAATATGCTCGCATTGGCAAATGGAAAGATTATGTCTATGGCGAAAAGAGTTATGTGTGGTTAAGCTTAATCGGTAAATCCACATTAGCTTGGTTAGTCTTTATTGGCATCATCTTAGCCTAAACGATTCCAATCCTAATTCTCGATAGATTTTATTAATTAATTCACCCTTCATCCTTAAATAAGCATCCATGTCATATGGATGCTTTTTTGCTGCTTCCAATTTGAGTTTTCCATAGGCTTCTTTAGCATCGGGGTGCGTTATTAAATAGTCACGGAATGCAAGGTGTCTTTTGAGTTCAGACGATCCCGATACACAGACATAAAGGTGGTGTTTAGGAAGAAGGTTCCATCTTTTTAATTTAAACACTTCTCGTCCTTTAATCCCTTGATCACCAACATGGTGATAACCCAATCGACTTAATTTTTGTTTGGTGTGTGCAAAGGATTGGATGGTTTTAATTTCTATATCAATATCAATAATAGATTTAGCGGGCAACCCTTCAACCGCCGTGCTTCCAATGTGATGAATGAGTTCATCAGAAGTATGCAAAACTTTTTGTAATCGTTTTCGAATTAAAATAAAAGCATGTTTCCATTTTTGTTTGTGTGGCTTTACAACAATTTTCTTTAACTTCATGGTGCTTTAGATAGTCAATCTTTCTTTAAAAACCACTTGAGGTAGGATGTAAAAACCCTTATTTAATTCGTTAGGTTTCTAGAAACCTCGTTGGCTTCACTTTTTAACACAAGTAATACGACGGTTTCAACATGGTAGGTTTGCGAAAACATATCCACAGGTTGTACGTACTTTACTTCATAAGTGTCGGATAAATATTTAATGTCTCTAGCGAGTGAAGATGGCTCACAAGAAATATAAACAAGTCGTTTTGGTTTAATAACTTTCACCGATCTAAGGAACCCCTCATCACAACCATTTCGAGGTGGATCCACAAATAACACATCATAGGTTTTTCCTTTTGCTGCCCGTTCCACTAAATAAGGTGCGGCATCTGCTTCGATGAAAGAAACATTTCTTATTTCATTCAACTTAGCGTTTTCAATCGCGTTCAAAACTGCGTCCCTAACAATTTCAACTCCGGTAACATGCTTGGCTTGTTTTGCCGCTAATAACGTAATCGTACCAACACCAGAGTACGCATCCAGCACCACATCAGTTGGTGTGAGATTTGCAATCGATAATGCACGGGCATAAAGTTTTTCTGTTTGAAATGGGTTCACTTGGAAAAAAGATTTCGCAGCAATCTTAAACTTGAGTCCTGATAATTCGTCTTCAATATATCCATCCCCAAATAAAATATGTTCTCGGTATCCTAATACAACATCGGTAAATTCAGGATTGATGTTTTGAACGATGGTGCGAATATTAGGAAAAGCTTTTAAGAGGGCGTCGATAAAAATTTGTTTTTCCGGAAAATTAATTTTCCCAGTGACGAGAACCACCATCAATTGATTGGTGACAATTCCTTTTCTCACCATCACATGTCGCATAAATCCTTTACGATATTTTTGATCATAAGCTTCGATATGATGTTCAATACAAAGTTTCTTGATCAAACGAACAATTTGATCAGCTTC
>JBEDGE010000007.1:0-5126 GCA_041174805.1 Bacillota bacterium | reverse complement strand
TCCTAATGCTACGAATGCTGTTTATTCTGCAGCCGGTGAAGATGTCTTCTGGGCTTACACATATTGGCATTACAACAACTATGGTAATCAAAACTTAAGTAGTCCGGTTGGGATGACGCTTGTGTGGTCTAGCTTTGATTTTATGTTTGAAGGTTACGGAGTGAATGGTCTCGATGCGCATACATACATTCATGAACTAGGTCACGCGTTTGGTCTTGATGACTACTACACCTACTCAGAAAATGACTGGGGTGCTGCTGGTGGTCTTGATATGATGGACTACAACATTCTTGATCACAACGCGTTTTCTAAATATTTATTAGGTTGGACGAACCCTTATGTTTTAACAACCAACCAAACCACAACCACCATTACACTCAATCCTTTTGAATCGTCTGGTGATTTCTTCCTATTGGGAAATAATTGGAATGGATCGGCGTTTGATAATTATTTAATTTTTGAGTTTTACACTCCAACGGGTCTAAACCAAAAGGATTCCTCAGCTGCGTATCCAGGCAATAGCCTTCGAGGATTCACCGTACCAGGCGTGAAGATTTACCATGTTGATGCTCGATTGGGTCGATACTCGAATAGTACAGGAGCGTTTGGTGGTTATACCGATACATTAAATGTTGGATTTTCCAATTACCCATATATCGCCCACAGTAATTCAATTGATTATTCTCAAAATGAAAACTTTAAACTTCTTCATTTATTAGAAGAATCTGGAACGAATACCTTTATCGATGGTGAAGTGGCGAGCAACGCAACTTTATTTAGATCAGGAGATATCTTTAATCCAACCACCACGCACAGTGGATTATTCTTCAATCAAGGTGGAAGATTTAACGACAATAGTTTAATTGGTTATACCGTTAGTTTTTCCAACGTTACCTCACAATCTGCCACGTTAACAGTTACTAAAATTTAATAATTTCACCAACAAAATCACCTAAATACGCGTGATATAATGAGAGATATTTCATGAAAGATTTATCTCAACCTCTTAAAATGCCATCACTTGAAAGTGTTGATTTTGTATTGGCCCCAAGAGCCTACCACGCTTGGTATTTAAAACAAAAGCAAGGAAACTGGAATGTATCTTTTCAACTCATCACAAAAGAAACCTTTTTAAGGGATTTATCCTTTGATGTTGATGAAGACCAAGTCCTTCCACGAATAATCAAAGACTTGAATCTCACCGTTCAACAAGCTTTCCTTGGTTTAAAACTTATTCAACAACTTCCCGAAGGTCAATATCAACTACTTGATACCAGTTTTAAGTTAGATCTAATTTGGCAATATTTAAAATCCAATCAAATGATCTTAAAGAATCCATTTGTGCAAAAGAAATACCAAAACAAAAGATTTTTTATTGATGGATATCTTCAAGAAGATCGACAATTAAATGTTGCCATTCACCAACTTCAAATCCATGCATCATTTCAAAACATCTTCCCCTTTCCATCGGATTCGAAAGTTTTAGAATATGCATCTGTTGAGGATGAAGTTACCGCGATGTTTAATCGTATTGCCGCTTTAAATGAACAAGGTGTTCCATTAACGGATATCGTTGTCTTACAACCCAGTGATGATTATCTTTATGAATTAGAAAGGCAATCCGCCTACTTTCAAATTCCAATACAATTGCCGATAAAGCACACGCTTTTTTCATTGCCTATCACCCAAAAGTTTATTCAACGATTAAGACATGGTGAGAACCTTTCTGCGATTTGGGAAACATTAGAAAGCGAAGCATTTGAAGAAACCCAACTTTTAAAAACCCAGCTGACACCCTTAAAGTTGGAGTCTTTACCCTTTAAAACCAGAGTTGCGTTGGTCGAACATGTAACGCAACAGCGGTTTTTGAAGCCTGCCAAATTTAAATCTGCGATCCAAATAGTTAAAGATCTTATACCTTCAGACAAACAACACGTATTTATGATTGGGTTCATGCAAGGACAATATCCTTCTACACCTAGGGATCAAAGTCTATTTGATGAAAAGACCGCATCTCAATTAGGATTACTAACCCCTCAGCAAAAACAACAAGAAGGTAATCAAAGATTAACGAATCTCTTTGCTAGATCCAAAAACCTTTATCTTTCTTATCCACGGATCATTGAAGGTAAGTTAACCATTGTTTCACCACTTGTACCGATACATCAACTGACGGTAGTTCAAGGTGAATACTTAGCGAATGGGGTAGACTATAGTGGAACTCTAGGCGCTATTCGTAAAGGTAAATATGACTTTATGGAAAAGCAATTTCATCAAACTCACCCCTATTTAGAAGCCTATCGAAAACAATATCCCAACAATGTGGTGATGTTTGACAATGCTTTTACCCCGATAGATGCTGACTTTAGTCATAAACCTTTGAAATTATCGTACTCGGCGTTAAAAGACTATTATCAATGTTCGTTTAAATATTTTGTCGGTCGAATCTTAAAAGTAAATCCCATGGATCAAGACGAATTCTATATGCATTTAGGAACCTTCGCTCATGAAGTCTTTGAAACCATGAAAGATGACTTAAACCAATTTGAAATCGTTTTTGAAGAAGCTTTATCGAATCAAAAAAATCTTACCCACAAAGAGCGCATCTTATTTCAAAACCTCAAACCACAACTAAGAAAAGTTTGTGAATTTAATCTATTACATCAACAACATATGCAAGTATCTTCGATCGAGGTTGAAAAAGAAATATCTTATCAGCACGATGACAAAACAAAACTCGTTGGTTATCTTGATAAAATCATTCTTCTTAGAACTCCCGAAGGTAAAGAATATGTTTCGGTCGTTGATTATAAATCTGGAGCAGAAAGCTTTGATGAAGACCTTATTGAATTTGGTTGGTCTTTGCAATTACCGATTTATGCCTTGATGTTAGAAAACCATCCTGATTATCAGAACAAAGATATTCTTGGTCTATTTATTCAACATATTATTGAAACATCCTTAAATGCGAAGACCATCGAAATCGGGGATGCCACTTACCCAAAGTCATATCAATTGGATGGCATTATCGTCAATGAATTAGAAAAGATTCAAATCATGGATGACACCATTTTGGATGGCAAAACCCAATTTATTCAAGGTGTTAGTGTTGTTAAAAAGGGTGGCTTTCGTAAATCGAATCATCTAAAAAGTGCTGAAGAAATATCAAGATATGCAGGATTAGCAAAAGAAAAGATTACCCAGGCCAGTCATGCGATTCGCCAAGGTGATTTCACGATCAATCCCAAGAACATTAAAAAGAAATCTTCGTGCGATTATTGTCCTTTCTTGGACACCTGTTTCCGTAAACCGCATGATGTGCAAATGATAAAGATTGCAAAAAAACTTGAAGGAGAGCTTACTGATGGCGATGTTGACTAAAGCCCAACAATTAGCTCGCGATCACCTTCATGGCGATGTTTTAATTGCTGCGGGGGCTGGTAGTGGTAAAACCAAAGTTCTCACGGAACGCGTGATTAAACTTTTATTGATTGATAAAGTTCCTTTGCAACGTCTGTTGATGTTAACGTTTACGAATGCTGCTGCGGCTGAAATGAAAGCAAGAATTCGCAAAGAGTTATTGAAGGCAAAAGCACTAGAACTCGCTTCACAAATTGACGCAGCCTTCATCATGACCTTTGATGCGTACGCTCTTTATTTGGTTAAAAAGTATGGGCATTATCTAGGCCTAACAACGGATATCGGCGTCTACGAAGAAACGCTTTATCACATTGAAAGAAAAGTCACCCTCAACGAACTATTTGAAGAAGAATACAAACAAAAGCGTCCTGAATTTTTATCTTTCATCAAACAATTCGTGATTAATCAAGATGAAACAATCAAAGCCTTTATTCTAAGGATTGATCAGAAAGCCGATTTACTATTGGATAAATTAGATTACTATCGGCGATATATTTCCCAACATTTTAATGTTGAATTTAAAGACCGAAGTCGCGATGAGCTGTTTCAATATTATCGTCGGGAAATCGAATTCATTCAGCACCTCGCCATTAAGTTTGAAAGTTCACAACAAACAGAATTCTTTTATCAATTAACGAAAAATTTGTTAGCGCTACCCGACCTTGATGCCTTATTAACTGGTTTGAGTGAGATCAGTTTTCCTCGACTAAAAGCAAAATCAATCTCGGAAGAGGACAAAATCCTAAGGGATAAACTCAAAGAAGAGTTAAGTCTCTTGAAGGCGGATGCTGCGATGGTGCCGATTTCAGGACAACTTGAACACTACGATGATACGCAAGTGCATGTACAAGTGATCTTAGATTTACTCTTAGAATTAAATCGTCGTCTTGATGAAAAGAAAAACCAATATCATCGTTATACTTTTGCTGATATTAGTAAGCTTGCAATGCAGTTAATGAAGATAAAGTCTTTAAAAAAAGAAATTAGTGAACAATTTGAATTCATTATGATCGATGAATACCAAGACACGAATAATTTACAAGAAGCCTTCTTACAAGACCTTTCTAGGAAAAATTTATTCATGGTGGGTGACGTTAAACAATCCATTTATCGATTTAGAAATGCCAACAGTGAAATTTTTAATCATAAATTTGCCACCTTTAAGGACTATGCATTAAGTGAAGATCATCATCAAAGTAAAATCATCCTCCAAGATAACTTCCGTTCAAGAAAAGAAGTATTAGAAGGGATTAATAACCTCTTCTCTCATGTGATGTCAAATGAAGTCGGTGGCGTGCATTACAATCACGAACAAGCGTTAACGTTTGGTCAATCTTTATATGAAACATTACATCAACCCAATCAGACGTACCAAATGGATGTTTTGAGATACGCTAAAACGGAACAGGATGCTGAATTGAATGAAGCTGAAATCATTGCCTCAGATATTCTTAACAAAATCAAACAAGGTCTTCAAGTTGCCGATTTAGAAAACAAGCAGATGCGACAAGCAACCTTTAAAGACTTCACCATTTTAATTGATCGTAAAACTAATTTTGAATCTTATATCGAAGTCTTTAATCGTGTTGGCATTCCCTTAGAAGTTTATGCCGAAAGAGATTTATCGGATTCTGATTTCTTCCGGGTAATGAAGAATTTAATGACCATCATGGTGCATCATCAGGGTAATACTCCTGTTCCTAGCA
>JBEDGE010000006.1:0-3578 GCA_041174805.1 Bacillota bacterium | reverse complement strand
TGCCATTACTGACCGAGACTGAGCAAGTTGAAATGTTCATTCAACGGTGGATAACCATCCTGACTGAACTTAGTAAATTGATGGCGAAACAAAATATTCTTTTGAAATCGTATGTTAAAATATTGATGGGTTTGAGTACGGTGATACAAAATCCTTATCAAGCGATGAATGGCTTACAACATCGATTATCTCGTTTAGATAAAAGTACCAATTTAAATCTTTTTCTTGAAGGCGTGATGATAGAAATGTTAGGAGTATAACCAATGGAAATACAACAGCAAACCCCTTATTTTGTTGGCATTCAAGTTAATCACTTGCCAAGATTACAATACTTTTCTACGACTGCAAATGTTTATCAACCCAACGATATGGTGATCGTCGAAACAGGCAAGGGATATGAATTGGGCGTTATCAAAACAAAATTAAAAGCGATGAGTGAATATCGGTATCCATTTCAATTAATGCCAATCATTCGCAAAGCAGAGAATCGTGATTTAGCAGCCCAGCAACGCAATGAAAAAGATGCAAAAGATGCCATGCTTTTTGCAAAAGATCTCGTCAAAAAGATGAATCTTGATATGGAAATTTTTGCAGCAGAATATAACCTCGATCGTTCTAAATTATATTTTTTATTTCTTTCAGAAGATCGCGTCGATTTTCGAGATTTATTAAGAGCACTCGCAACCCAATTTCACACACGCATCGATTTAAGACAAGTCGGGGCAAGAGATCGCGCCAAACTTTACGGGGCAATTGGTATCTGTGGTTTACCTCTTTGCTGCACCACATTCTTAAATGAATTTGATAATATTTCAATCAATCGTGCAAAGAATCAAATGTTAACTTTAAACATTCCCAAGTTAACGGGTCACTGTGGGAAATTGCTTTGCTGCCTTAAATACGAGGATGATGCCTACACCGAAATCAAAGCGACTTTACCAAGAGTTGGCGATCGATACATGATTGATGGTGTTAGTTTTAAAGTCACTTCAATGAATGTGCTTACGCGCGTGATCAAAATTGAAAACCAAAACCGAGATATTCAATTCCTCCATGTCGATGAATTAAATAAGCATCCCAAAGGAACAACTGTGTCATGAAACGCCGTAAGTCTTTTAGTGAAACGAAGCAAACCAAAGGTAAACTCTATTTAGTTGCAACGCCCATCGGTAATCTAGAAGAAATCACACCACGTGCTGTCGCAACTTTAACAACCATTGATGCAATTGCCTGTGAGGATACCCGCGTCAGCGGTAAACTTTTACAGCATCTTGGCATCAAGAAAACCCTAATCGCATGTCATGAGCATAATGAATTAACCGTCAGTAAACAACTCGTAGACATGATGATCGAAGGTCAATCGATTGCCTATCTATCGGATGCAGGTTATCCGGGAATATCCGACCCAGGTCAACGTCTTGTCCAAGCAGCGTTAACCGAAGACATTCAAGTGATCGTGATTTCTGGACCTTCTGCTGTCTTTAATGCGCTGGTCGCAAGTGGTCTTGATAGTTCTAAATTTTATTTCCATGGATTCTTGAGACAAAAAGAAGCGGCAAGATTAGATGAAATTAAAGACTTATACCGTCGCCCTGAAACGTTAATCTTTTATGAAGCACCACATCGGATCGATGTCACCATACGAAATTTATTAGAAGTGTTAGGTAATCGTAAAGCTTGTATTGCACGAGAATTAACCAAGTTACATGAAGAATATATCGATGGTACCTTACAAGAATTATCAGAAATCAATCCAACCACGCTCAAAGGTGAAATGGTTGTGCTTGTCGAAGGTAATAAAGATGAATTCGGAATTAAATTATCAGACGATGAAATTAGAAAGGCTGTGGAGTCGTTAACGGCAACCGGTATTTCCATGAAGGACGCGATTAGACAAGTTTCTGAAATGACAAAAATGGCAAAAAACTATATTTATAAAGTCGTTCATCACATCTAAGATTGTTGTTCTTTTTCTAAACGTTTCTTTTCAACCAAATACGAAGCGCCTATAACGCCACCAAAGATGGCAAAACCAGTTAAGGCAATGAGTAGCCCTTCTGTTAAATAAGGTGTCCAATAGGTTACGTGATAATCGGTGGGACCTACTCCTGATAAAAATCCAACAAATCCACCTTGTGATAGATACACAGGTGTTGTGTCTTTGATGCCACCCGCTTGGATACGCGTCACTTTCCAACCTGGATCAAAAGGTGTATTCAGGACAATCATTCTTGACGATGTGAAATTCGTAGAGAAGGTTCTTGAATTTGCGGTGTGGCTAAAAGCCTCTAATGGATACGCTTGTAATTGAGCGAGTCGGTCTAATTGCGTTTGATAAGGTTCTCGAAATAAAACTGGATAGTACATGTTCCCTTCGGTGAACTTAGGAACAATCACAATGCGGGCAACAGGGCGAGTTGGATAATAACCGCGCATGAATTTAAAGGATGTGTTCACAAAGGAGTGTGCATCGCGAATGATAATATCTCCTTGTTCATCAAAAAAATAGACGGTTGCATAATGAGATAATCGCAATTGTAACGCAAAGAAATAATCATCCGGTCCTTCACCAAAATTAGCACCGGTTGTGGGTGTGATATGTATGGGTAAATATTCACCATTGAACTGACCAATACTATTATTGTTACCAATAGGTGTGGCTTCACAAGTATCTAAGCGATCAATGTGACTAGGGTTAAAGATGAGGGGATTGCCAAGATTATCATCACATCGAATCAAACTTACATTGGTATTAATGCGGGCGATTGATCTTGTTGGTGGTGCACTTACATTTAAATTTGGTGCTTCTTCTAAAATGGCGTCGACATCATCATTAGCAAGAATAACACCTTGTAAATAAGCTTCTTCATTAGTTAAAACTTCCGTTGTGGAATTGGTAAAAAAACTATTTGAAAACGAACTTCCAACTTGGTTATTAGGATATAACGTATCGTAACTAAAACCACCTTCGATAAAATTTTGATTCACGTAAACGGAATTTTTATTTGTCGATAAGGTTGAGCTTTTCACAAAACCATGCGGTACATTTTGATACAAGTAGTCATAGACACCGGTGTCCGGATTGGGTTCACTTGCCCTTGTATAAGAGTCATAGACGTTTTGCATAATGTAGTACTTCACACCTAAAAAAGTATCTAAGTTATAACGTTTTTCATGGTATCCCATCGACCAACCGCGATAGTTGTAATTCATATGAGAATAATTATTAAAATCGGAAACATAAAAGTTATAAAGGGAGTGGAAAGCGGTCATCCCGTTATATCCTAGTCGCATCCCTAGATTGGTTGATTCACCAGCATTCAAGTTATAAATACGGAAAAATTGATCATCATCCGCTTGAATCTGTTTTACGATTTCACGTTGATCGCGAATTAAATCAAGACCATTATCGATACGATTGGGGTAACTAATCAACCCATGCATATTCATGATCAGGGTTCCCATCACAATTGCTTCAAAGAAAATCGCAGTTTGCATGGTATCGGGTAAGGATTTTTTTCGGAAGGATTGTCGTAGGTAAACATAAACGGCAATCATATAAATGAGCGCGAATACAG
>JBEDGE010000005.1:0-6937 GCA_041174805.1 Bacillota bacterium | reverse complement strand
CTACATTACTTGAATTGAATAATCAAAAGGTTTAAGATGAAGGTACCCCCCTATAGGAGGGGTCCTTATGCAAAAACAACAATTTCAAATTGAAGGAATGACATGTGCCACCTGCCAGGTTACGGTGCAACGCGCTGTTGCCCAACTTCAGGGTGTGAAAAACGTCAATGTGAATTTAATCACCCATGCAATGCAGGTTGAATTTGAACCTTCTTTAAAAATCCAAACCATTATTAAAGAAGTGGAAGAGGCAGGTTATGGCGCGAAGGTTATCTCTAAAGATCAACCCGAACAGTTTCGTAAGCAACAAAAAATGTCTCGTAGTTTAATGCAACGCCGATTAATCATTTCCTTTTCCTTATTGATTCCACTTATGTACATCTCAATGGGGATGATGATTGGTTTACCAACGTTCCCATTTTTAATGTCGACTTTAGGAAATTTATCAACCCAATGGGTTTTAACCTTACCAATTGTTGTGGTGAACTATCGTTATTTTTCCGTTGGGGTGAAACGATTATTTAAAGGTGATCCCAATATGGATACTTTGGTGGCATTAGGAACCGGAGCGGCCATCATATATGGACTTTATATCACCTTCCTTTCCTTTTATGGTTTGGCTATCGATAACATGGATTTAAGTATGATTTGGATGAATCAGCTGTATCTAGAATCTGCTGCAACCATCCTTTCTTTAGTCACGCTTGGAAAATATCTTGAAGAAATCTCAAAACAAAAAACGTTGGGTGCTTTAGAAAAGTTAATGGATTTAAAACCCAAAAAAGCTTGGAAAAAAATCAATGGTGACACAACCGAAGTGTTGGTGAGTGAATTAAGTGTCGGTGATATCGTTTTGGTTAAACCCGGTGAATTAATTCCCGTCGATGGTTTGATTCGAGTCGGCGATACGATGATTGATCAAGCATCGATTACCGGAGAATCCTTACCTGTTCATAAACAAGTGGGTGATCAGGTGATTGCAGCTACACTCAATCAATTAGGTGTGATTGAAGTGGAAGTAAAATTTTTAGGTGACGATACCACCATTGCAAAAATTATTCGCCTTGTTGAAGAAGCCAGTCAAACCAAAGCACCACTGGCAAAGCTAGCGGATGAAATTTCTAGAATCTTTGTACCGATTGTTTTATTGATTTCAATTTCCGCTTTCCTCATTTGGATAGTGTTAGGTCAACCGATTGACTTTGCTTTACAAATTATGATTGCGATTTTAGTGATTTCTTGCCCATGTGCATTAGGTCTAGCTACCCCTGTGACAATGATGGTGGGAACAGGCAAAGGTGCAGAATTAGGTATATTAATTAAGTCTGCAGAAGCGATGGAAAAATTACACACGATTGATACAGTGGTGATGGATAAGACCGGTACAATTACCCACGGTAAACCTGTCGTAGTTCAAATTCTTTCTCAACCTAACCATTCACTTGAGATGATTCAACAAATAGCTGCTTCGATTGAATACAATTCCGAGCATCCTTTAGCCAAAGCCATCGTTGATCAGTACGAAGGTCCTTTACTTGTTGTTTCGGATTTCGTCTATGTACCTGGCATGGGTGTGCGTGGAAAAATTAAAGATCAAACCTATCGCCTTACCAAAATTTCTACAATGAATGAAGCACTTTCAACCATTCTCTCCAGCGGTAAAACCATCATCGAAATGAATGGGCCTCAAGGATTGATGGCGCATTTTGTGATTGCGGATGCTGTCAAGCCTTCTAGCATCGAAGCGATACAAGCATTGAAGAAACTTGGAAAATCATTAGTGATGCTGACAGGAGATTTAAAACCCGTTGCCGAAAGTATCGCTAAAGAAGTGGGTATCTCTGAAGTTATCGCTGAAGTATTACCTCAAGATAAAAATGAAGTCATTGCGAACTTACAACAACAAGGAAGAAAAGTAGTAATGGTCGGTGATGGGATTAATGATGCACCCTCTTTGATGCGAGCAGATGTGGGGATGGCGATTGGAGCCGGAACCGACATTGCGATTGAAGCGGCTGATATTGTTTTACTGCAGTCCGATTTACGACAAGTGGTTTACGCCTTTAATCTTTCTAAAAGTGTTGTAAAAAACATGAAAACCAACTTATTTTGGGCTTTTTTCTATAATTTAATTGCTATTCCACTTGCGGCCGGCATCCTATATCCATTCTTTGGATGGTTATTATCCCCAATGATTGCGGCTTTAGCGATGGCCTTCTCATCGGTTTCGGTTGTGTTGAACGCACTTCGATTGCGAAGCTTTAAAGCAAATATAGTAAAATAAGAAAGGAGTATCGAATATGGCACAAATTAAAACCTTAAAAGTTGGTGGGATGACTTGCATGCATTGCGCAGCAAAAGTGACCACGGCACTGAAGCAAGTTCCTGGTGTGAGTAACGTCAAAGTGAATCTCATGGCAGAAGAAGCAGAAGTGATGTTACAAGGTGCTGTCACGGAAGATGCTTTTAAAAAAGCGGTTGTCGGTGCTGGTTACCAGTTTCGCGGCAGCAAATAGAAAGTAGGGTTCCTGATGGAACAACCTCTCATCTCCTTGCGAGCAGATAATTATCCTGCTTCGCCCATTCGTAAATTATTACCTTATGCCAAAGCTGCTGAAGCAGCAGGTCATAAGGTTTTTTATTTGAATATTGGTGAACCCGATTTACCAACACCTTCCGTGTTTATCGATGCGATGCGGACCTATCAAGCCCATCATATCGCTTATGCTCCTTCCCAAGGTCATCCAACGCTATTAAAGGCAATTCAACAATACTTTGCTAAAGATGGTTATCATTTTGATTTACAAGATCTACAAGTGACCCAAGGGGCAACTGATGCATTATTATTTTCTTTTTATGTGATCTGTAATCCTGGTGATGAAATTCTTACACCAGAACCTTTCTATCCAAATTATTTAGCGTTTACCAAACAATTAGAAATTAAGCTTGTCGGGATTCCTACCTTTGCTGAAACGGGTTATGCCATACCATCGATTGATGTCATCGAAAAAAGAATTACCCCTAAAACCAAAGCAATTCTCATCGCTAATCCAAGTAACCCTTCTGGGCGAGTGTATCGCGATGAAGAATTACAACGATTGATTTTATTAGCAAAAAAACATAACCTTTGGCTGATTGGTGATGAGTTATATCGCAAGCTAACTTTTGCAAAACATCAAGCCATTTCCTTTGCTCATTATCCAGACATACAAGATCGGACCATTATCGTCGATAGTGTTTCCAAGCGTTATTCAGCATGTGGCGCCCGCATTGGTTGCTTAATCAGTAAAAATAAATTATTCATGCAAAAAATTCACCGTCTTGGTCAATCCCGATTAGGGGTATCCTTACTTGATCAAATTGGTGCGAGTGAACTTTACAAACTTCCTGAAAGTCATATTCAATGGACGAGGGATCAATATTTTGCCCGAATTGCCACGGTGATAGAAAAGATTAAAACCAATCCTTCCATTCAATATGTTGTTCCTGAAGGCGCGTTCTATATGATGCTACAAGTTCCAGTTAAAGATGCGGAAGCGTTTGCATTATGGTTAATTCAAGATTTTGTTTATCAAGGTCAGCGTTTATTAGTGACGCCTGGTAAAGATTTTTATGTCGATCAAACCAGAGGTAAGCAAGAAATCCGTATTGCTTTTGTTTTAGAACCTAAAGCGATGGCATTAGCGATGGATATTCTTCTTGCCGGCTTAAAAGCCTACCAATCCCTTGGTCGATAAATCGATTCAATCCCGTTATAAGTAGGCGTATAGTATAATTTTTTAAACGGGATTTCGAAATGAAAAAAACCACAGGTGAAAAAATCATCGTTCAAAATCGTCGTGCAAACTACGACTATTTTTTGTCTGATTTTTTAGAAACTGGGATTACGTTGACTGGAACCGAAGTGAAAAGTTTACGTGCTGGTGGTGGATCCCTTTCTGATAGTTATGTGGTGAGTCGTAACCAAGAATTATTTCTACTGAATATGAATATTGCCCCTTATAAACAAGGAACGTTATTTAATCACGAACCATTACGAACAAGAAAGTTGCTTGCCCACAAACAAGAAATATTTAAAATCACGAAAGCCATTCAAGAAAAAGGTTTAACTATCATTCCAGTCAAAATCTATTTAAAACATGGTCTGATCAAGGTTCTGATAGCCGTTGCTAAAGGT
This sequence comes from Bacillota bacterium, assembly GCA_041174805.1. Lineage (GTDB taxonomy): Bacteria > Bacillota_I > Bacilli_A > RFN20 > CAG-826 > UBA970. Next base: position 2,760 of record JBEDGE010000005.1, on the reverse strand, counting down.
AAACAACATTTCGACAAACGTGAGGCGATTAAAAAGAAAGATACAGAACGTAAAATGCGCGCTGCAAGTCAAGGAGATTTCCATGATTGAAACCATCATCGATTTAATGGCTTATTTCTCCAAAAAGGTCTCACCGATTTATTCTCGTGAAAAGTATGATCTCTTTTTAAAAGATCACCCCTTTCATTTTCGTGTTCCAGCAATTCATATTACCGGGACCAATGGAAAAGGATCGACTGCAACCTTTTTAAAAAATATTTACCAAACTCATTTTCGTAAAGTGGGTTTATTTACATCACCCTCATTAGCCCGCTTCCAAGAAATGATTTATATCAATCAAGAAGAAATTAGAGAAGATTATATTCTTGCATTCTTTAAGAAGTGGCAACCTATTTTTGACCGTTATGAATTAACAGCCTTTGAAATGCAAACGCTTCTTGCATTTCATTACTTCCAAGATCAGGGTTGTGATTTTGCAATTATAGAAGTTGGGATGGGTGGCAAAATTGATGCAACGAACATCTTCACGCCTGTCTTAAGTATCATTACCAATATTTCTTTAGAACACAAAGCATATCTCGGGGATACGGTTGAAAAAATTGCTGATCATAAATCAGGAATTATCAAACCCAATGTTCCAGTCCTCGTTGGACCCTTACCGACTGGGGCGATGAAAGTCGTTGAAGAAGTTGCCGCTAAACTAAAGTCGCCGTTATTTAAACGGGAACCCTATCAAATCATTCAAGAACAATACCCGTTGAAATTTAAGTTTGGAAATGAAGAACCTTATACCTTAACCATGACCGCGACGTATCAATTCGATAATGCAGCATTAGCCTTATCTGCGGTTCAAATTTTATCGCACCGTTATCGCATCAATGATGGTAACTTACATCAAGCGATTCATGATACATTCATGCCTGGTCGCTTAGAAGTCATCAAACAATCCCCGATGATTATTCTCGATGGTGCCCATAATCCTGGTGGTATTGAGGCGTTGGTCAAAGCGTTACACAAACAACCTCATACTTCCATCTATGTCTTATTCGCATCGTTTAAAGATAAAGATGTCACACCGATGATTCAACAATTAACATCTATCAGTAAACACATTTTTTTAACAACATTCCCTCATGTAAGAGCCCGGCAAAAAAAGGATTATGCAGGGATTGATTTCCCCTTTATTGAATCCTATGAAGTGGCGCTAAAGGTTCTCAGCGAAGGCATGCCTCAACATAGTGTATTATTAATCACGGGTTCACTCGCATTTGTTGGGCAAGTCAGACTTAAATATATAGGTTAAGAGGAGATTGAAGATGCAAAATCAAATTATTCGAAAGATGACACTATCGGCAATGTTTATTGCCATTGGTTTAATTTTAGAACGCGTGTTGATGATTCCCATTGGCGAAGTCAATCGCATTGCCTTTGGTTCGAGTGCAATTATTCTTGCTTCATTGATTGTCGGACCTTTTTTTGGAGCGATTGTCGGTGCTTCCGTGGATGTGATTGGCTTTATGATCAATTCCGTTGGTACTTACACCCCGTATGTCACGATTGGATTAGCGGTCCTAGGCGTCCTGCCCTGGTTACTTAATAAAGTGATGGTTTCATTAGAAAAATTACCAGGATACTTCAATTTAAGTTATGGCCTATTAGGGGCTTTATTAGCGTACGGTATTTGGTTTATTTACTCGCGCGATGCTTACACCTTTAATTTAGGTGGTGGTAATTTTGTAGATGTTGATTTATCTACCCCCTTGGTTCGCTTTGTTTTACCGGTGATTGCTGCTGCAATATTCTTTGGATTTATTTATATGATTAGTCGATTAGAAAAGCGATTCTCTGATCAAAACAAAACTCAAAAAATTAATGCAAAATCAATTGTCTTTATCGTTCTGATTTCTGAAATTCTCATCAGCATCATTTGGGGTGTGCAATGGCGTGTTTGGTATTTAGGTATTCCACCTTTAGCCTTGTATTTCAATCAAGTGGCATTCTTCGTCATCGCCTTTCCAGTGAAAGCATTCATCGTTTTAACAGGATTAAGAACGTATCAACAAAATCAAATGCGATTAAAATAAAGGTATGCAATATTCAAAAGGTTTACTTATTTTTTCAGCGGTCATTCTTGGTCTTATCATTATCTTGTCTTTGCTGGTCGTGATTTTATAGGAGGAGGTTGTATGAAGGCATTAACCAAGTCTTTAAGGCAACAAACCATTTATCAAGTCTTCGTTCGCAATCATACCAAAGAAGGTACTTTCCAAGCATTGATTAAAGATTTACCAAGAATACAAACGCTTGGTGTTAGTGTGCTTTATTTACTTCCGATTCATCCAATTGGGGTGCTTGCGAGAAAAGGAAAAGTAGGTAGTCCTTATTCGATTCGCGATTATTATGCAATTGATGAAGCCCTCGGCAATGAAAAAGATTTAAAAGCTTTGATCACAGAAGCCCATCGTCTTGGTTTAAAGGTGATGATGGATATTGTTTTCAATCACACCGCGCGTGATGCTAAATGGGTGAAGGAACATCCAGAATATTACTATTACAAAGATGGAAAGCTTGCCAATCGGATTGGGGATTGGTCTGATATTGCTGACTTAGATTTAACAAGAACGGATGTCAGAAAAGCTTTGATTGATGTCCTCCTTTACTGGACAAAATTTGGTTTTGATGGCTATCGTTGTGATGTTGCTCCTTTATTACCTCTCGACTTCTGGAAAGAAGCAAAAGAAAAAGTAGCAACGTTAAATT
>JBEDGE010000004.1:0-11948 GCA_041174805.1 Bacillota bacterium | reverse complement strand
ATCAAATCTTATTAAAGGCTTTCATTAAACTGATATTAAGAGATAGCAGCGTAACTTGTCATTAAAGCTTTAAATCTTGGATATGAAAAAAATGCTTCTGAAGCGCTGATGCGATGCAATCTTTCTTCACCCTTTAGAAGATATAACGTTGGTGTGGAAAATCCTTCAGGGAAATATGTAGGAAATTGCTCTTGGATAGAGCTTAGTTGATGAAGCTGTTCAAGCGTATCAAGATAGTAAACCATCGCTTTCGTTTCAAAAATCCATGACTTTAATTGGGGCTGAAATCTTATACAACTGCTACAAGTTGGATTGCCAAGATACAACAAAAAATTTTCATTGGTTGCTTCAAGAACACTTAATGATTCAACATCCAATCGAATTGTCCACAGATCAATGGAATCATTATTTCCAAGCGTATTCGGTAAGTTAAGATTTGAGGATATCTCGACTGCGTGAGGGTTTGAAACGCATGAAGAAATCATTAGAACTGAAGTAATTAAAATGATGAAATTAGGCCTCATAATGAAAAAATTATAGCATTAGTGAAAACAAAAAGCCTGGTTCTGTTTATAATATAAAAAAGAGGTCAACCTATGAATTTATGGCATGACGTATCAAAAAAACGGATTAATCCCGAAAAATTTCTCGCTTGTATTGAAATTTCTAAAGGATCCAAAAACAAATATGAATTAGATAAAGAAACTGGGGCCTTAATTCTTGACCGCGTCTTATTTACCTCTACTCACTATCCACAAAATTATGGTTTTATTCCTAAAACATATGCCGGTGATCTAGATCCGCTTGATGTGCTTGTCTTATGTTCAGAATCCATTCAACCTTTATCACTTGTAGAATGCTATCCAATAGGTGTTTTTAAGATGATTGATAATGGCACTGTCGATGAAAAAATTATTGCCATTTCAGTATCCGATCCAGTCTTTAGTTCCTACAAAGACTTAAAAGATATTCCAGACCATGTCTTTAACGAAATGCGTCATTTTTTCCAAGTTTATAAAATGCTAGAAGGCAAAGATACATTTGTTTCTCAAGTCGAAGGTAAACAAATGGCAATCGAAATTATTAAACATAGCATCAAATCATACGAAGAACATTTTGAAGGATAACGCCTGATGAACCATGTGGTTCTTTTTCATCCTGAAATTCCTCAGAATACAGGCAACATTATGCGCACGGCCATGGCAATTGAAGCCAAGCTTCATATTATTGGACCTTTACCATTTAAGTTAAATGACGAGACGATTAAGCGCACTGGATTAGATTATCGTGAACATCTTGATTATGTTTACTATGATTCTTTTGAACAATTTATGCAGGCGAATCACCATCCTACTTTATATTGCATCACCCGTTATGGAACAAAGATTTATACAGAAATGCCTGTAAGTGATGCGACATTGAATCACTATTTTTTATTTGGTTCAGAATCAAGTGGTTTAACCGATGAGATTTTAAAATCTAACCAACAACATCTATATCGGATTCCGATGAGTGTATTAGCACGAAGTCTTAATCTTTCTAATTGCGTTGCCTTGGTTCTTTATGATGCATTGAGACAACAAAAATTCTCTGGATTATCAACCAAAGAAATCCTCAAAGGCGAAGATTTTCTTAAACATAAACTTAATCAATAACGCTTTGATTGCTCAAGGATTTGATTGCTAAATTCAGGATTTGCATTTGCCTTAATTTTTTTTGCATCTTTAATCATGACAAGTCCCATGGTTTTTGTTTGCTTTAAAGAACCAACTTTTGCATAGGTGATGGTTCCCGAGAATTGATTTGCTAAAGCCAAGACAAGTTGGGCTCCCTTGATAATTAATTCATGATCAAATTGTGAATGATGAATAATGAGGTGACTTCCAGGTTTACCCTCAAGATGCATAAAGATATCGCTTTTTTTTGCGATTGAGAATGTTAAGTGATGGTTTTGTTTTGCATTTTTACCATAAGAAAAACGGACACCCTGGAATTCAACATAATAAGGAGAATGATGAAGAACCACAGTCGGTTTACTTTCAACGCCACTTAATAAATGTTCTTTTTCAAGGAAAGTTTTTAAAGTCGCCAAATCTTCAACGGATAAAGGAGGCATTAACTTTGAATAGGACGTTAGATTATCGATGAATCCAAGATTAAGTTTGATTTGTAATTGCGTTAATTTAGTACCTTTTTTAGCTTTTTTAACCAGTTGAAACAATTCATTAATCCCCTCGAAATCACATTTAAAGTTTGGATGTGGTGGCAATAACTTGAAAGGATTTGGATAGCTATTCCAAGGTTGATTCGGTTGCAACTGGATTGCTTCTGCGATAGCTTGGTATTCCAATGATTTTATATGCAATTTTAAATCCTCTTCTAATGCTGATTGACGCTTTTTTTTACGGAGCAAGGTTTTATGGACAATATCCAAATAGTCAATCGAGAAAGAATATCGGATGACCCAATCAAGTTCTAATGAATCGTCGATGACAAGATGAGAAGGTTTTGACTTGATCTCACTTTTAGGTTGCCAACCCAAAATGGAATCATAGACAATCTCATCCACTTTGATGATTTGAAATCTTGGGGCAAAAGGGGCGAGTTGAACCTTCAACATGAATGATTGATTGTCCTGGGTCATTGACATCAAGATCGCCCGATGATCTGACAAGCTTATTCTATTGATTTGAAATCCTTTTAATTTGTCTGTAAGACCAGGTTCTGAAAAATTGGATAATAATGGATGTTCATTCCTACTTTGGATTGAAAAAACAGGATGTTCATTTTGAAAATTCAAAATCAATAGCCCATTGGATTTTGCTCGGAAAGCGAATACCCAAAAGTGGGGTTTTAGTCTATAAACATGTTGAATAATTTGATTGGTCAATTGCGACCAAATTATCTCCATAGAATCAGTCATATTTACCATAAAAAAAGTATATCATAAGCGAAGGTTTGATTGACTTTTAGCCCGATTCATAAGATAATTTCTTTCAACGTATGAAGTCAGGTTTGTTAATTATTTTAAGCGGTCCTTCTGGGGTAGGAAAAGGCACAATTCGAAAAAGAATCATGCAAGATCCTTCACTTAATTTAATCTACTCAGTTTCGATGACGACAAGGTCAATAAGGCCTGGAGAAGTAGATGGAAAAGATTATTTTTTTGTTAATCAAGAAACCTTTCAAGAGGCAATCAATAATAATTACTTATTAGAATGGGCGGAGTTTGTTGGTAATCGCTACGGCACACCCAAAGCAGAAATTCAAAAGTTAAGGCAAGCAGGGAAAAATGTCTTACTAGAAATTGAAATTAATGGTGCTAAACAAGTGATTGCAAAAGCAACTGGGCCTGGTTTAGTAACTATCTTTTTAATGCCACCATCTTTTGAGGCATTAGAAGCTAGAATTCGTAAACGTAAAACAGAATCAGAATTGATTATTCAAGAACGGCTTGCTAAAGCAAAACGGGAAATGAATCTTCATCATGATTATCAATATTTGGTCGTCAATGATGATGTTGAAAAAACCAGTCAACAAATCATCGATATCATTAAAGAAAGAATGTCAGCGATGCAATCATGAAGGCCTATTTACTTGAGGTCTTTATTGAACATCAATTACAACAACTAAACCGACCTTTTACTTACGTTTATCACGGAAAAAACATCCCTCAAAAAGGGATTAGGGTTCGTGTGCCTTTTCGTCAACAATCCTTAATTGGATATGTAACAGAATCTAAGAGTATTGAAGATTTTGAATCTTACCAATCCTCTAGTCCCTATCCTATTTTAGAAGTAACAGAATTATTGGATGAAAAGCCGATTCTTTCAAATGAATTATTAGCCTTAGTCGATGAATTAGCAACCCAACAATTCTCCTCAAAAATTGGTCTACTTCAAGCCATGCTTCCTCCTTCATTATTTCCTAGTAAACAAAGCTTGCGTGGTCCCAAAGTCGCTTTTGAAGAATGGTTAGTTTTCATCAAACAACCTGACATTAACATGTTAAATGCTTATCAAAGAAATTGGTGGGAATCCGTCAAAGGTTTAACTAAAGTAAAAACCCACGAAATAAAAAGTAAAGCAGCGATTAAATTTTTTCTAGAACAGGGTTTGGCTAGAGCTGAAAAGATTGAAAAACGGCGCTTTGATTTTAAACCATTAAAAGTTGATACAAAACCTACACTTTCAGTTGATCAACAAAACGTATTGGATGAAATTAAAAACAGTCAAAATAAAATATTTCTGTTAGAGGGTGTAACGGGAAGTGGAAAAACGGAAGTCTACCTTTCGTTATCAGAAGAAGTTATCAAACAAAATAAAACTGTTTTAATGATTGTCCCAGAGATTGCTTTAACACCGGTGATGATGAGTTACTATCATCAAAGATTTGGTGAAAAAGTTGCCATTCTGCATTCAGGTTTAACCCCAGCTGAAAAATTTGATGAATACCGAAGAATTCTACGGGGTGAGGTTTTGGTTGTGGTCGGTGCTCGATCGGCAATTTTTGCCCCGTTAGAAACAATTGGTTTGATTGTACTGGATGAAGAACATTCTGAAACGTATAAACAAGACACCCCTCCTTATTATCACGCTCGTGAAATAGCACTATGGAGAAGGCAATTTCATCAATGTCAATTGGTGATGGGGACTGCAACACCATCTTTAGAGTCACGCGCCCGTGCTCAAAAAGGTATTTATCAACATTTATTGTTGTCAAAAAGAATCTTTGACCAATCCTTACCTAAAACAACAATTGTGGATATGAATCAAACTCAGAATCTATCGAATCTAGATAGTATTTTTTCTTCACGTTTACTAGAGGGAATCAAAAGTCGCTTGGCCTCAAAAGAGCAAGTGATACTACTTGTTAATCGTCGAGGATTTGCCCAAAGTGTTGTTTGCCGCCAATGTGATTTTCGTTTTACGTGTCCGTCTTGTCAAATTCCACTAGCCTACCATGCTCAAATTAATAGTTTGAAATGCCACTATTGTGATTATCTTGAAACCTTGCCAACCCAGTGCCCTTCTTGCCAAAGTCATCAATTGATGAAGGAAGGTTTTGGCACTGAAAAAGTTGTTAGTTCTTTGCAGCGATTATTTCCACAGGCTACCATCGCTAGATTGGATACTGATATGACAGGTATTCGGGCGAATGTTACAAATATTCTTAAACAGTTTCAAGAAAATCAGCTGGATATTTTAGTAGGGACACAGATGGTTGCCAAGGGCCACGATTTTCCCAATGTAACCTTGGTAGGTGTGATGCTTGCAGATTTAGGGTTGCATGTACCGCACTATCGCGCTACCGAAAGAACTTTTCAATTAATTGCACAAGTTGTTGGTAGAACTGGCAGAGGTTCTCAACCTGGAGAAGCCATCATTCAAACCACCATGCCCAATCACCATGCGATTCAACTGGGAGCTAAACAAGATTATCCATCATTTTATGAACGGGAAATGAAAGAAAGAAAGTTAAGACAATATCCACCTTTCACTTACTTAGCAAGGTTTGAATTAACGAGTAAAGATCAACATTTAGTAGATGAAGTTGCTTTAGAATTAGAACAATCATTAAAAAACCAACTCGAGAATATTGCAGAAGTGATTGGCCCCAATATTCCCTATCCTGAATTCTATGCAGGCGTTTTTCGTAGACGCATTTTGTTGAAGTATAAAAAGTATTCATTACTCCATCCGATTTTAAAAACTATTTATCCATTACTCTTAACAAAAAAAACTGTGAAAATTTTATTCAATCTCGATCCTTATGACATGTAGGCTTTTCATATCATTTTTGGGTTTTTTAGTTTAAAATATGAAAGACGAGGATCAAGCATGCATATCGAAATTTTTGGATTAGATAAATATGTGGTCGCGACCCTGAGCCGCGAACTACAAAAACCAATCATACAACTTACGAAAATTGAGGAAAATAGTTTATTCTTCTCATTCCACGAAACCCTTTTGTTTCATGCAGGAGTAGATCAAAACGCCTGGCATACTTTTATCAAAATATCAATGCCGGAATCTTTAGTGCACGCCCAAGAAGGGTTGCGAGCCATCTTCCTCAAGGCTGTTAAAGACCATACGATTCATATTCATTTTGAATTTATTCTCCAAAAGCCCAATACAGTTTTCACCGCTATCCAAAAAGATTATCCGTTATTTGTAAATGAGACCAATGAAGTTGCGATTGAGCAAGAGAATGAAGAAGAAAACGATGAAAATGTTGAAATATACCACGGTAATATTTTTGCTGGTAAGGAATCGGAGTTAGAAAAACTCAATCGTGACGTGATGCCTCCAAAAAGCAAAAAGAAAAAAATTGCATAATGATTGACCTAAATCCCCATGATTGAATATATCCTAGTAAGTCAAATCCTGAATAAAATTATCCATGAAAAAATTCAATTTTCAGATGCTTTAAAATCGGGATTAGCAACCGCACCAAAATCCGTTTCTCAAGGTTTGATTCGTTCTTTAACCAGTTGTGAACTACATCACCACCGCTTGCTTGATCATGTCACGCAACGCTTCATTCCTGAATTGGCATCGGAAGATCGATATGTGGTTCAAGCGGCAATTGGAAATAACGTATTTGTTAAACGAATGCCCCACGACATAACACTTGCGTTCTTGAAGGATTTTCTTAAGGAAAGAAAAGTGAATGAAAGTCAAATTGAAGCCATCATCAATTTAGCTGTTCCGGGAAGAAATCTAATTGATCCAAATTTAAAAGAAAACTCAGTACCTTATTTAGCCATTAAATTTAATACCCCTGATTGGTTAGTTCAAATGTGGATTAAACATTTTGGGTTTCCAATAACGGTTAAGATTTTATCCACAAACAATAAAGCAGTCCTTCAAGCATGCCGAGTCAACACCTTAAGAATTTCAACTGAGAAATTACTTTCAACCTATCCCGAACTCATCCCAACACCTGTTGAAGATACCGTGATTTATCAAGCAAAAGAACCGTTAAAAAATCACCCCGCTTATGTAAATAATTTAATTTTTCAACAACGACTTGCGGTCACTGACATTGTGAAGCAATTCAGTTTCGACAATGTAAAAGGTGAAATGTTATTGGTCGAAACAAGGCCACAAGCTTTGTATTTAGAATTACCCATTTATACAGAACAACAAATCAAAATTAACATTGTCACCAACTCCGTTGAAAGAAAATTAGCGATGCAAAAATCATTACAAGCTTTTCAACTTCAAAACATCTCATTATATGAAGCAGAACCCAAAGGTCTGATTACGCATTTATCAAAACCACAAGATGTGGTTATGGTTGTCCCACAATGTTCAAAGTTTGATTTAATTCGTTCACTTCCTGATTTCTTCATTCAATTTCAACAAGAAGAACTTGATACACTTATCAGTAAGCAGCAATCTGCAATTCATGAAGCCAGTCAATTTGTTGAAGAAGGCGGTTTACTTTTCTATGGCGTCAACACACTTAATCATAAAGAAGGAAAATATTTGATTGCGGATTTCTTAACATCACATCCTGCCTTCAAGTTGATTCAAGAATTTCAATATTTCCCTTTTGATAAACTAAATACAGCATTGTATGTCGCTGCAATGAGAAAGCAAAAATAATATGGAAAGTATCTTTGGACAAACATTAGTACAACTAGAAAATACCCTTGAATCATGGGGTCAAAAAGCTTTTTATGGAAGTGTGATTTATGATTGGATCTATCAAAAGAAGGTCCGTAACTTCCAATCCATGACCAACTTAAGTCTTGAATTAAGACAAGCCCTTGAAAAACATTTTCATTTTCAATTGCCCTCCATTCACGTTCGTCGTGACTCCTTAGACAGAACGGTTAAATTGTTATTAAAATTAGAGGATGGTTTTTTAATTGAAGCTGTTTTAATGCGTTACAACTATGGAAATGTCATTTGTGTAACAACCCAAGTTGGATGTAACATTGGTTGTTCATTTTGTGCTTCTGGTTTATTGAAGCGTCAACGAAATCTAACAGCGGGTGAAATGATTGCCCAAATTGTGGTGATGAATGATTTGTTGGATGCAGAAGGACGAAAAGAAAGAGTCAGTCATATTGTTGCCATGGGAACCGGTGAACCCTTTGATAACTACGATCATGTGATGAACTTTATTCGCATCGCAAATCATAATAAAGCTTTAGCGATTGGCGCTCGTCATATTACCGTTTCAACTTCTGGTTTTCCAGAAAAAATTAAACAATATGGCCATGAACCTTTGCAAATTAATCTTGCAGTTTCTTTGCATGCTCCGACCAATGAAATTCGCACACGCCTGATGAAAATTAACCAAGCTTTCCCTTTGGAAAAACTGATCCCTGCGATTAAAGACTATCAAACAAACTCTGGAAGACGGATCACCTTTGAATACATTCTTATTGAAGGGATTAATGATCAAATTGAACATGCGGTTCAACTTGCTGAATTAATCAAAGACCTTTTCTGTTATGTCAATTTAATTCCATACAATGCGGTGATGGAAAATGAATATCGTCGACCACATCCGCAAGCGGTTAATGCCTTTATGTCGAAATTAATTGAACTGGGAATCAATGCAACCGTTCGTAAAGAATTTGGTCATGATATTGAAGCTGCATGTGGTCAATTGAGGGCGAAGCATAAGCATGAAGAAGCGCGGTAGTTTTGCTTTCAAAACCGACATTGGTAAAGTCAGAACCACCAATGAAGATCAAGTGGTGGCGATGGTCAATCGTCATCAAGACGTTTTGCTTGGCGTTGCCGATGGTATGGGTGGCCATGCTCGTGGGGATCTTGCAAGTCGCCTAGCGATGCAATCCTTAATAAAAGGTTTTAAAAATACGTTTGGTTTGTTAACGTCTAAAACTGCAACCCTTTGGTTGAGACAGCAAGTGGTCCAAGCTAACCGTGCCATTTATCAAGAAGCACAAAAAAGTTCTTCCTTAAAAGAAATGGGCACAACGTTAGTGATTGCTTTGATCGTGAATAAAGATCTCATCATTCTTAATATTGGTGATTCAAGAGTGTATTTATTTGAAGATGGCCAATTAACGCAAGCTACCGAAGATCAAACCTATGTCGAATATTTATTTCGCCAAGGTAAAATCACAGAAGCCCAAAAAGCCAATCATCCTCAACGCCATGTTTTATTGAATGCCTTAGGTCTCAATACATCCGTTTCATATGATGTGAAAATTGTCCCATATCATGGGCAAACCATATTAGTATGCAGTGACGGTTTATATAACAATCTTACCGATGGTGAATTATCAAGTGTTATCCGTTCGAAAGATACACCGCAACAAAAGGTAGACTCGTTGATAAATTTAGCAAATGCAAATGGTGGAAATGACAATATTGCGATTGCCATTTGGGAATCTGAACGATGATTAAAGATCATGACATTATTGATGAACGTTATCGAATCATAAAGGAAATCGGTGAAGGTGGATTTGCCTACGTATACCAAGCAGAGGATTTGATTACTGGAAAAGAAATCGCTCTAAAAATCATCAAAGAAACAGCGATTAAATCAAAAGATAATGTCACTCGTTTTGAAAGAGAAGCTAGAGCTTCAGCCTCGTTAAATCATCCCAATATCGTCCGGGTTATTAATATTGGTTATCATCAAAATTTACCTTATATGGCCTCTGAACTAATCAAAGGTAAAACCCTAAAAGGTCTTTTGGATGAACAAAAACGTTTTGGATTCAAAAAAGCTTGCGAAATCATGTTTCAACTTTGTGAGGCTGTTGCTTTTGCTCATAACTCCCTGGTGATTCATCGCGATATCAAACCTGATAATGTTTTTTTAACGCCGGATGAAACCATTAAGTTAGGCGATTTCGGCATTGCTTTTTTTGAAAACTCACGACGCGTAACCAAAAGCCAAGTGATTATCGGATCCGTCCATTATTTACCTCCGGAAGTAACCAACGGTCAATCACCAACGTTCAAGAGTGATATTTATTCATTGGGTATTACCTTTTTTGAATTAATAACCGGCAAAGTTCCATTTGAAGGCAATAATCAAATTACGGTTGCGATGCGTCATATCAAGGAAAAATTCCCATCACCTAGACAATGGATACCCTCGACGCCTAGGGTGATTGAAAAAATTATCTTAAAAGCTTGTAGAAAAAACCCTAATGACCGTTATCGATCCGTTTTAGAGTTACAAAGAGATATCAAAGAATGCCTTGACCATCCTAAATTAATTACCCCAAAACGTTCGTTCTGGGCAAGATTATTAGGTTTAAAAGTAGATGAAGTATGACAGGGACCATTGTTAATTTAGATTTTGGTAAATATCTAGTCTATCATCAAGAACAAATTTATTCTTGCCATATTCGAAAACCGATAAATTATTAATCAAGCCAGTGGTTGGTGATCATGTTGATTTTGATGCAAGCCTTAGCATGATTACAAGCATTCATCCACGTCAAACTTTTATTAAACGTCCTAGGGTTAGTAATCTTACAGACCTTATCATTGTCACGAGTTTAGTCGAACCTCAATATTCATTTTTTCTTTTAGCAAAGTTTATTAGTTTTGGTCGGTATTACAATTTAAATATCACCAATATCATTACCAAAATTGATCAAGGAAAAATCACAGATCATCAGAAAGACTGGAATTATCTAGAACAGCATGGCTTTAAAACTTTATTTTTTGATAAACATCATCCTGATCAACAAGCGTTATTAACATTGATTGGACCCAATAAAGTGGTTGCATTTGCCGGCCAAACAGGCGTAGGAAAATCAACGATTATTAACGCTTTAAACCCACTATTTTCAAGACAAATTGGTAGCTATTCTGAAGCATTAGGAAGAGGTAAGCATCAAACCAAAGAAGTTGTCTTACTACCTTGGCTTGGTGGTTTTATCGCAGACACACCTGGATTTTCTTCCTTGGAACTGCCAATGCTACAAAACGAACTTGCCAAAGTTTATCCTGGCTTTGAGAATCAGTTCTCAAGATGTAAATTCTTTAATTGTACGCATCAACATGAACCAGGTTGTCAAATTCTTCAAGATGTTAAAAGTGGTAAAATTCCATTAGAGATCTATCAAGATTATGTAAAGATGTTACACCAATTACCTGAACAAAAGGAGTACTAATTAATGAGAAAAATCTATATCGCACCATCTCTACTTGCAAGTAATTTTTTAAACTTAGAAGCAGAAGTAAAGCGAGTCATAAATGCAAAGGCAGATTATCTTCATTACGACGTGATGGATGGCCATTTTGTTCCTAATATTTCTTTTGGTTTACCGGTCGTCAGTGCGATTACCGAAAATTTTAACATCGTTCATGATGTGCACTTGATGATTTCGAACCCAGCAGCATATTTTGAAGCTTTTGCGAAAGCCGGGGCCAACATCATAACCTTCCATTTTGAAACTGCTAAAGATTTAAACACCATTCAAACTTGGATTAAAAAACTACATGAGCTTGGCGTTAAGGCTGGCGTTAGTATCAAACCTCATACGAATGTCGAGGTTTTAAAACCGCTTCTTGGCCTGGTTGATTTGATTTTAGTCATGTCGGTCGAACCTGGATTTGGCGGTCAACTATTCTTACCTTCAGCAATTGAAAAAATAAAATGGCTTCGACACCATCTTGACTTAGCTAAGTTTAAAACGCTGATTGAAGTCGATGGTGGCATTAATTTAGAAACATCGAAGCCATGTATTGATGCTGGCGTTGATATTCTCGTTGCCGGAAGTTACATCTTTAAGCAAACTAATCTTACAAAGGTGATTAAACAACTTAAGCATGAATGATGCATTACTTTGGATGCTTTGGATTTTTATCTTTGCCTTACTAAGTGGATATTTATTTTTTGGATTAACCCAATTTAAGGCGATTAAAAAAACACCGTATTTATTTCACTACCATTTACCATTTGAACTTCATGAAACACCCATTGCCTATGCATAT
>JBEDGE010000003.1:0-4254 GCA_041174805.1 Bacillota bacterium | reverse complement strand
AAAATAAATTTGGACTAATTAAAGGATTTGGACGTCGTTTTTTTTTATTAACGCTGGTGTATCTCACGTTCATAGTCTCGATTTGGACAACCCTTGCCCAATTTTTTAATGAAGGGGTTGGTTTTAATTGGATTTTTTGGTTAGTCCTAAGCTTATCTTTATTATTATGGATTGCCTTGATCGTCTGGGTGGAATTATCCCAACTCAAACGGTATGGCCATGATTAAGGTTGAACATCTTAGTTTTGCCTACGAAGAAAATAAAAAAGTTTTAAACGATATTTCATTTGCCATCCCTCAAGGACAATTTGTCGCCTTAATGGGACATAATGGATCGGGTAAATCAACGCTAGCAAAATTACTCGCGGGTTTACTAGAAAATAAAAATGGCATCATCAAAATTGATGGGGCATTATTAAATGCTTCGACGATTCGAGAGATTAGAAAAAAATTAGGGATAGTCTTCCAAAATCCTGATAATCAATTCATCGGCACGACGGTTGCCGATGATCTAGCATTTGGTTTAGAAAACCGTTTGGTGCCGCATGCAAAGATGCAAAACATGATTGAAACTTTTGCAAATCAAGTTGGGATGAAATCGTTCCTTCATCAAGAACCGACGTCATTATCGGGGGGACAAAAGCAACGCGTTGCGATTGCTGGTGTGCTTGCGATAGAACCTAAGGTTTTATTGTTAGATGAAGCTACCGCAATGTTAGACCCACAAGGAAAAAAAGAAATCCGGGAATTAATCTTAAGGATTCGAAAACAATATCCGAGTTTAACCATTTTAGCGATTACCCATGATGTCGAAGAAGCAGTCCTTGCTGATCAACTGATGGTGTTAAAAGAAGGGCAACTAGCATTTCATGGTTTACCAGATACATTATTTAGAGATGCTCAATTAGTGAAAACATTAAAACTATCGTTGCCTTTTGTGTACCAACTATTAGCAGCATTTCCTCAACAAGCACCAAAACAAATCTTTGATCTAGATGCGTGGGTGGAAGCATTATGCCGATAAAACTCAATCATGTGTTTCATATCTATTCTCAAAAAACACCTTTTCAATTTGAAGCCTTACAAGATGTATCGTTGGTGATTGAAGAAAAAAGTTTTACTGCGATTATTGGCCACACCGGCAGTGGTAAGTCAACGCTGATTCAACATCTCAATGCATTACTTTTACCAACATCTGGAGATTTAGAAGTCAACGGCATTGTCATACGCGCGAATCAGTTACCCAAAGATGTGAAAAAAATTCGTCAGTATGCAGGGGTTGTCTTTCAATTTCCTGAAGCCCAACTTTTTGAAGAACGCGTGATTGATGATGTGATGTTTGGTCCTATCAATTTTGGAAAAACAAAAGTCGAAGCGATGGACGCTGCTAAAACTGCCTTAAAACAAGTGGGTTTAGATGCATCTTTTTTTGATCGTTCTCCGTTTGAACTTTCTGGTGGTGAACGTCGTCGGGTAGCCATTGCTGGGATTTTAGCGATTCAACCTAAAGTCCTTATTTTAGATGAACCGACTGCCGGTCTTGATCCCGAAGGAGCCTCCAAGATGATGGATTTATTCACACAACTTCATCAACAAGGCATGACCATTATTCTGGTAACCCACGATATGGAATTGGTGTTGAAGTACGCTAACCAAGTCATCGTCATGGAACAAGGGAAAGTCACGTCTCAATCCACACCTCAAACTTTGTTCTATGGCAAAAATCAAAGTGAAAACTTTATCAAACCACCGCTTGTTCACTTGATTGAAAAATTAAGAAGAAAAGGAAAAACGATTTCTGAAAAGCAAGAACGGTCTTTAGCTGACTTTGTGCAAGGTTGGAAAGGATCACAATAATGGCATCCATCACTCTTGGACGATACATGCCCTATGATTCATGGATGCATCGATTGGATCCTCGTATCAAATTATTTGCGATGATATCTTTGATGGTATCAATCTTTTTACGTTTTGGATCCGTATGGACGGATTTAACCGTGTACGCATTCATTTTTATCTTGATTGCTATCATCATGCGAATGACCAAGATTAAATTTAGTCAACTTTATCGCCAATTAAAACCTTTATGGTTCATGCTGCTCTTTTTATTTCTCATTAATTTATTGTTACCGAATACACAGGAGATAAGTGGTTATCTTGATCTCTGGGGAATTAAAATTTACTATGCGGCGTTACTGCAAACTTTTTATATTGTCTTCCGTTTAGTACTTATGATTGCCTTGACATTGGTCATCACAAGTTCGACCAGACCCCTTGATTTAACCTATGCGATTGAGTGGTATTTATCACCCTTAAAAGTGATACGTTTCCCGAGTCATGAAGTAGCGATGACGATGAGTATCGCCTTGCGATTTATTCCGACACTCCTCGAAGAAACCTATCGCATTATGAAAGCCCAAGCATCACGGGGTGTCGATTTTATCAATGGAAAACTCAAAGAAAAACTAAGAGCTATGGTGTCTTTGATTGTCCCACTTTTTATCTCTGCGTTCCAACGAAGTGAAGAATTAGCGAATGCGATGGAAGCACGGGGATATGATCCTAGCGCAAAACGAACGCGTTATCGTGAATTGACATGGCATCGTCGTGATACCTTTGCCTTCCTTTTCATCTTGCTCTACCTAGGTTTGTTTACATTCTTGCTTTTGGCAGGCTTCACCTTACCCTTTTAAATCATGAAACAACGATACGTCGGACAACTGATGTTTAAAGGTACCAAGTTTCAGGGATGGCAAACCCAAAAACAGGGTCAGTCTGTTCAAGAACATGTAGAAAAAACATTCAGCCAAATCCTTAATCAACCCGTTCCAGTGCATGGTGCATCTCGAACCGATGCTGGGGTTCATGCTAGAGGTTTTGTTTTTCATATGGATGTCATCACCACGATGACAACGTCAAAAATGGTATATGCGTTTAATCGAATCATCGATGCTGATATTTATTTGGTAAGTTTAAAAAAAGTTCTATCATCCTTTGAGGCGCGTTATCAGCATTCTAGAAAAACCTATCGCTACCAAATTTTACTTGGTGAACGAAATCCTTTTTTACAAGATACGGTGATGCATATCCCTCACACCTTGTCTTTAACCAAGATTCGTCAGGGGATGAGATATTTTTTAGGTCAACATGATTTTCGAAATTTCACAACGAAAAAAGAAGATGGTGCAAATTTTGTTCGGAGAATCTTTCAATTTAAACTTAAACAAGCGGGTCCTTTACTAACTTTTACCATCATTGGCGATGGGTTTATGACCTACATGGTAAGGATGATCATCGGGGCATTGATTGCGCTTGGTGAAGGAAAAATAAATCTTGAAACCATCCAAGATTACTTGGACAATAAAATCAAAGGTCCAGTTTCCTATAAAGCAGAACCCCAAGGGTTGTGTTTAGAAAAGGTACGATATGAAAAATAAATTAGACTATTGTTACCATTCCCACACTACACGTTGTGGACATGCGTATGGAACAGATGAGGAATATGTGAAGGTTGCTGTTGCCAACGGCTTTAAAGTGATTGGTTTTTCCGACCATATCTTTTTCCCTGGTATCTCACAACCTGGGATGAGAGGGGAATACAGTCAATTAGAAGATTACAAAAAAAGTGTCCTTCAATTAAAGAAACAATATGCAAAAGATATTCAGGTGCATTTAGGGTTTGAAGCAGAATACTATCCTATCTTTGATTCCTATTACAAAAGCTTAAAAAAAGATCATGGATTTGAATATTTAATTCTAGGTCAACACTTTCGGTTGGTGAATAAAAGCTTTCCAATCTATTATGCTTCCGTTAAAGATCCTGCTTTGATTCATGAATATGCAGATAGTATTGTGGCAGCGATGAAAACTGGATTGTTTTCTTATGTTGCCCATCCAGATCTTTACATGCTAGGGTATGGCGGTGGTTGGGATGAGCATGCCAAGGCGGTCGCGCATCAACTTGCAAAAGCTTCAGTTCAGTATAATGTTCCTTTAGAACTTAACCTTGGTGGGATTAATGGTCGGGGCCTGATGATGATTCAAGGGGAGTATCGGTATCCTTATCCCTATGAAGGATTTTGGGCGATTGCCAAAGAGCATGGCGTCACCACGATTGTTGGATTAGATGCCCATGCTCCAGAAGCTTATGTAGGTGATAAATATCAAATTCTCTTTGATATTATCGAAAAATATCAATTAAAAACGATCAACCGTTTAAGTTTCAAGTGATATAATTTGAAAGATTTAAGGGAGT
>JBEDGE010000002.1:0-5418 GCA_041174805.1 Bacillota bacterium | reverse complement strand
ATAATATCCCGTCCTTTTAACATACGTTGCCCTCTATCTACCAATAGAGGATAAAAACGAAAGTTAACTAAAGAATTGAGATTTTTGGATTCAATAACTTTTTAACTGGGCCAAAGGTCGGTCGATGGATGCCTTTAATCGGTCCATACTTTTTTAATAATGATAAATGGAGTGGGGTAGGATAACCCTTATGCGCTGCAAACTGAAAATGCGGATATTGCTTGTCCAATGTTTCCATGAATTGATCACGGGTAACTTTGGCAAGAATACTACTCGCTGCAATGGTTTGGGATAATGCATCACCATGGATTAATGCAAAAACAGGCACGTTTTGTTTTGGTAGTTTCATCGCGTCTGATAACACCACATCATAAGGGACCTTTAACTTTTCTAAACTTAACTGCATCGCTAATCGAGAGGCTTCCAAAATATTGATTTTGGTAATGGTATCCACATCAATGATGGTGATAGCATAACGAATGGCTTTCGATTGAATCACAGAAAATAAATGATTTCGGGTCTTTTCTTTTGTTTTTTTTGAGTCATCAATCTGAGGATCATCAAAATCCTTAGGTAGGATGACGGCGGCAGCGACCACAGGTCCAGCAATCGGACCGCGACCGGTCTCGTCACAACCAGCGATCACTTTAAATCCTTGTTGGTAATAGGTTAAATCAATATTAACTTTCATGATGAAAGCATTGGTAAAGAAATAGAACCAAGTTCACCATCTTGGAATGCCTTAATAAAGGATTCATAGACTCTAGGTAAATCAACTTCCGTTTGTTTTTTCCAACCACGTTTCATGCCCCACTGGTTAAAAAATTCTTGTCGCGTGAAAGTATTTGAACCGTGTAAAATCTGTAATTGTTTGAGATATTGTTTCTCCATCCAATCAAATAAATGATGCGCGAGTAACTCTTGAGGAAGTTGTTTGAGAGGCATCGAACCAATCAAGGCAAGTTGAAAGGATACATCTTTCATTTCAAATTTGGGTGGTAGAATCCCTGGGGTGTCCAGCAACATAAACCACGCATCTAATTTAATCCATTGCTGACCGCGCGTGGAACCGGGTCTATTTTCAGTGGCAACGCGATGTTGCTTTGCCAGTAAATTAATGAGACTCGATTTACCAACATTCGGAACACCAAGAATCATCGACTTTAAAGGTTGTCTTTTAAAGCCCTTTTTTTCTTGTTTTTGCCAAAGAGGTTCACCAATCGTCATCATTGCTTTTAAAATATTTGATCTAGAAACTGCATTTTTTCCTTCACTTAACACGAAGGTATGGTTTTGGTCGGACAATCGTTTCATCACCATCTTCGTTATGTTGGCATCAGCAAGATCAGTTTTGGTAATGACAAAAACTTTAGGTTTGTTGGTTTCAAAGGGTAGATGCATACACGCTTCAATCGCTCGAGCATCGACTGCAACAATGACAAGATCAATCCAGCTCAGTTTTTCGTGAATGGCTTGTATCGCCTTGTTCATGTGGCCTGGATACCAATGGGTTTGTTTTTGGTTCATGCATAAACCCTTGGCCAAAAATATTGGCGTGTACCACATGTATCGGGATCATCATTGGCAGAGGAATTCGTTTGCCCCTGACAAATGCCTTCGATGGCGAATAATTTACCAATCAATTGCTCTTTTTCGATTGGCCCAAACACCCTAGAGTCTGTTGAAAATCCGCGATTATCTCCCATGACAAAATAACTATTATCATCCAAGGTTAAAGGAATACAACCCATCGCATTCATATTTGTACACGTTCGTTCTTGATAACCGGTTTCTGGTAAAAAATCTTGTTGAACAAGGATGCCGTTCACCAGTAAACTTCCATCCGCTTCTAGGGCAATCGTTTCCCCAGGTAATCCGATTAAGCGTTTGATGAGGTAACGATCAACCGTTGGATTTTGTTGAACAATCACGATATCAAATCGTTGTAAGTTATTAATGGTTTGTGGATTTTGATCCATCACACCAAATTCTTGATTGACTAAGGTCGGTTCCATCGAACTACCGACAATTTTAATTGGCGTAAAATAAAAATTATGGAAGATCACCAATCCACCAACTAAAATCAAAACAACAAAAAGTAATTGCGACGTAATCGATATCACTTTTTTTAGCCAAGTCGGAAGGTATTTCATCCTTACTATTATAATCACTTCCATCGCCGACAACAAAAAAGATTCCCGGAGGAATCTATCTTGTCACAATCAGTTAATGTTTTGATTTTATTCTAGAATTTCTTTAATTCTAGCGGCTTTACCAGAAAGTTTAGAAAGATAGGTGAGTTTATTACGGCGAACTTTACCACTCTTTAGCACTTCAATACTGGCAACGGTTGGGGCATGGACTGGGAAGATACGGTGAACACCGATTCCGCCTGACACCTTACGAACCTTAAAGCTTTCATTAATGCCACTACCCTTGCGAGCGATGACAATTCCTTCAAAAGCTTGTAAACGTTCTTTACCACTTTCAATGATGCGCACCATCACGCGGACAGTGTCACCTGACTTGAAACTTGGAACATCCTTCTTGAGCTGCTCGGCATTAATCTGATCGACGAGTTTTTGATTCATGATCGATTGCCTCCTTCATAATGTTTGTCAAAGTGTTCTTGTGGATTGTGACCATAGCGGACCACTTCTAGCGCTAAGCGCTTAAACATATTATCAAATCCCAAATCAAGTTGCAACGATTCTCATTACATCCTGTAAAGTAAAATAACTTGACAGCAATAATCAGATGGTTTACATTAATTAAGTCATGAAAAGGAGAACTTTATGGCTGTTAAAATTCGCTTAGCTCGTACGGGACGTCACGCTGATCCTTCCTACCGGATTGTTGCTGCTGACTCACGTTATTCACGTGATGGTCGTTATGTAGAACAAATTGGTTTTTATAATCCTCAAAAACCAGCAACCGAAGCGACCATTGATGAAGCCATTGCTTTAAAATGGTTAGGTTTAGGTGCTCAAGTTTCAGACACCGTGAGAACCTTATTTAAACACAAAGGGATTATTGCTAAATTTACAGCCACCAAAAAAGGTAAATAAATATGGATTACGTAGCAATCATTCACGCATTCGTTGATGATTTCGTCGAAAACAAAGACGCAATTTTAATTCGTGAATTAAAAAATGATAATCCTTATGATTTAACCTTATTAGTGGTAGCAGAACCTGAAGATACCTCACGCTTGATTGGTCGTAAAGGTATCATCGCTAACGCCCTAAGAGAAGTACTCTCGATTGCCGGTAAGATTGATAATCGACGCGTGCATCTCAAATTCGAAACATTCGAAAAGACCACAACCGAGGAATAATGTTCCTCGGTTTTTTTCTATGGAAACCCCATTATTAACCATTGGTAGAATTATCAACACAAGAGGTTTACAAGGTGAATTAAAAATTGCCTCGTTAACGGATTTTCCCTTGTTACGATATCGCAAAGGCAAAACGGTTTTTTTAGAAAAGGACGGGCAATATATGCCCCTTGTTGTCAAAGAAGCCCATCATCAACCTGGTTTTGATTTTGTTCAATTCCAAGGCTTTACCGACATTAATCTTGTTAAAGGTTGGATGAATCTTTATCTTTATGCCCCAAAAGAAGATTTACGCTTAAAGCATGGCAATTATTTTTATGAAGATCTCGTGGGTAGCTTGGTGATAAATGAAGCAAATCAACAACCTTATGGAACGGTACTTGCCGTGGAAAGAATTGCCAATCGTGTTAATTTACGAATCAAAAAATTAGATGAAAGTACAATCTTGATTCCATTTCTTGATGTCTTTATTCGCGACGTAAATATCGATAAAAAAACAATTCTTGTTCGTTTGATTGAGGGCATGTGATGAAATTTCACGTCTTAACTTTATTTCCAGAAATGTTTCAAGGGATGATGCAAACCTCGATTATTAAGCGTGCGATTGGTGAAGGAAAAGCAGCGATAGAATTGATTCAATTTCGTGATTTTACCAAAGATCCTTATCGCCGAGTCGACACCCCTCCCATTGGTGGTGGCGCTGGCCTTGTGCTTAAATATCAACCGATTGCCGATGCATTAAAGTCCATTCCCAAACCAGGTAGAAAAATTTTATTAACCCCACGTGGTAAAACGTTTATGCAAGCGGATGCAATTCGTTTGAAACAATATGAATCTTTAACATTCATCTGTGGTCACTATGAAGGATTTGACGAAAGAATTCATGCAGATGTAGATGAATCCATTTCTTTAGGCGATTTTGTGATGACAGGTGGTGAAATTGCAGCGATGGCAATTTTAGATGCTGTCATTCGTTTACTACCAGGTGTGATTGAAGCTGACTCCTTATCTGAAGAATCCTTCACCCATGGTTTACTCGAGTATCCTCAATTTACCGAACCAAGGGCTATCGGTGATCAATTGGTTCCTGAGATTTTATATTCAGGCAACCATGATGCGATTCGAAAATGGCGTTTAAAAGAATCTCTACGTTTAACCAAGTTACACCGACCCGATCTCTTTCAACAGTTAGTGTTAACCAAAGAAATGAAAAGTTTAATCAAGGAACTAGAAGAAAATCGCATCGGTGATTGGGAAAAAGCAGCGATTGAAAAAGGAAGGAAGTTTACCAAACGATGAATATCATCGACCTATTACGTTACCTGTTATTAGCAATCATCCAAGGTATTACTGAAGTTCTACCGATTTCGAGTTCAGGTCATTTAGCGTTATTCCAAGCTTTACTCAATACCAATGCTGGTAATGAAGCCATCTTTGCTTTACTTCTTCACGTCGGTTCGTTATTCGCATTTTTGCTCTTCTTCTTTCCAGTGATTTGGAGACTGATGATCCATACGTTCCAATTCATCGGTGGGAAACGCAGTGACGCGATTCAAGATGATATGATGCTCATCCTTTATTTGGTGGTAGCAACTATTCCTGCCGCATTAGCAGGATACTTTATTAAAGATATGATTGATGCATTGTTCCAATCCTTATTTATTGTGGGTGTTGGTTTTTATTTCACCGCATCTTTAATTTTTATTATTCCTCGTTTTGCTAAATTAAGTTATGGACAATATACATGGAAAAATACGTTGATGAGTGGTCTATTCCAAGTGTTAGGGATTCTTCCAGGGGTCTCTCGAAGTGGGTCGACATTATTGGGAAGTTTATTCGGTGGTTTAACCCTTGCAAAAGCAAAAGAATTTGCCTTCTTACTCTTTATTCCCATCACCTTAGGTAGCTTTGTGGTCTCTTTTGATCGGATTGAAACCTTTGATCAAAGCTTATTAACCTATTCTTTGATTGCGACGGTTGTATCGGGTGTCGTCACCTTCATCACCTTAAAAATGGTTTTCCAATATTTAAATTTAAAACACTTTAAATGGTTTGGTTATTATCTCGTGTTCATTGGCACG
>JBEDGE010000001.1:0-12012 GCA_041174805.1 Bacillota bacterium | reverse complement strand
GCGCCGTGTTCTTGACGAATTTGTTTTAATCTCGATTCGTAATCTTCGCTTGGGTTATCAAAGCGTCCAAAGTTCTTAAAGAATAGTAGCGGAACAATACCAGTTTTACCATTACGATTCTTGGCAATGATGATTTCAACAAGTTCAGCATATTCACCGACTTCTTTTGTTAATGCTTCAACTTTTTCTCTTTCTTCTTTAAAGCGCTTCTTTTCATCCTGGGTGACGTTTTTACTAAACCCGAGGTTTTTATAATAGCCAGGTCGATACATTAAAAACACCATGTCGGCGTCTTGTTCAATCGCACCTGATTCCCGTAAATCGGAAAGGTAAGGTCTTTTATCGTCACGAGAGTCGACTTGTCGTGATAATTGTGAAATGACTAAGACGGGAACTTTAAGATCGCGTGCGAGTTCTTTGAGGGCTCTAGAAATATTGGAGACTTCCACTTGTCGAGACTCAATGCGTTTTTCACCCGTGGTAATTAAACCAATGTAATCGACAACGATTAAACCTAAATCATCATGGGCGGCTTTAAGTTGTCGTGATTTGGCAAGGATATCGATGAGTTTAATACCAGGCGTGTCATCAATAAATAACTTCGTATTCCCAATATTTTTAATGGATTGACCCACGGTCGCTTTTTGAGCAGCATTTAAGAAACGTGTACCGGTTTGAATATTGTCTAAAGAGACGGTTGCATCTGTTGCAATCAATCGTCTCACAAGTTGCTCAGAGGGCATTTCTAAGGAGAATACTGCCACCGAAATTGGATTCAATTTAACCGCGTTATAGGCCAAGTTAAGGGCGAAAGCGGTTTTACCAACAGAAGGGCGAGCAGCGATGATCGTCATTTCGCCTTTTTGCAGACCGTGTGTGTAGTCATTAAGTTTTTTATATCCAACATCAACACCGGTTAATCCATCTGCTCTTTGAATAACTTTCAATTCAGCTTCAACGCGTTGGGAAACTTCAAGTGCGGTTTTAAATTTATCGATACGGCGTCTTTCTGCAACCGTTCTTAAGTCATTTTCAGCTCGTGCTAAAAATTGATTGATCTCATCGATTTCTTCGGTCTCATAGTTTTGTCTAATCTTATCAATCATCGATAAGTAGTCTCTCAATAACTTGTTATCTTGGAGAATGACTAAATAAAAATCGAGATTGGACAAAGAAATGACCGATTCTAGTAACTCTTTTAAATATTCAATACCACCGGCGTTGACTGATTCTTTCATCAAACCTAATTCTTCTAAGACGGTTTGAATATCAACTGGTAGGCGTTTATCAAATAAATTACGAATAGCTTGATAAACCAGTTGGTTGGGAGCAGATTGACCATAAAAATGATCAACAGTCACTGTGTTGATGCATTGTGCAAGTGCTGATGAATTGGTCATCATTGCACCTAAGACAATCTTTTCAGCTTCAATGTTGTGTGGAAGAGGTTTAGCCATGACCTATTTACTTTCTGAGACGTGAACGTTAACAACACCCACGACACCTTTATGTAATTCTATCTTAAGTCTTGTGAATCCAAGCGCGTTAACGAGATAGTGGTCAATAAATTTACGCTTATCGATGGTCAATTGATGTTTTTCTTTAAGTTCTTCAACGATTTGTTTTGTAGAAATCGTACCAATCATTCTTCCGTCACCAGCAATTTTTGCCTTGAATTCAAGTGTGATAGAGGCAAGTTTGCCGACCATT
Source organism: Bacillota bacterium (assembly GCA_041174805.1). GTDB lineage: Bacteria > Bacillota_I > Bacilli_A > RFN20 > CAG-826 > UBA970. The sequence continues at coordinate 10,302 of JBEDGE010000001.1, read as the reverse complement.
TTTTGGGCTTCAGCAATTTTTTGATCTTCAATATTTTTTAATTGCTGTTGTTGTTCATCTCTAATTTCTTTTCCGCGTTCGGTAAGCGCAACCGCAAGTTTGTTAGGAAAAAGATAGTTCGCAGCATATCCATTCGCCACTTCAATTTCCCGGTCTTTTTTTCCAAGGTTTTTCACATCTTTTAATAAAATAACTTTCATGATTAATTTCCTTCTTTAATTTGCATTTCTCTTGCGCGTGTTAGGTATTCTTTTAATGTGTCTAAAACTCTCGCCTTGACCGCCTGTATCGATTCTACAGCCTTGGTTTCATAACCGGCTGCGGTGTAATGACCACCACCACCAATTTTTTCCATTAACATAGCAACGTTAATCGTTCCATCACTTCGGCAAGAGACTTTAGTATAACCATTAGGCGTAACTTTGCCAATGACGATTGCCGCTTTAATCCCTCTCATATCCATAATGGCGTTAGCGACTTTGGCAATCAATGCTGATTCGTTTTGAATAATTTCATCTTCATTGAAGGTTGCTAAAAGAATGTCACTTTGAACGCTTTCAGCAGAAGAGGTTACGCGGTTGATAATTAATAAATCGTTATAGTCTTCTTTGAGTAATTCATGGGCTTTATTGGTATCAGCACCTTTTTCAATCAAGAATCTTGAAGCGTCAAAGGTTCTCGGACCAACGGATTTTAATTTATAGAAGTTGGTGTCGAGATAAATACCAGAAAGCATGATGGTGGCAATAAGCGAAGGTAATTTGAACTCAAAGGATTTGAAATATTTATTGTGAAGGATAATATCTACAACCAATTCAGTTGCACTCGATGCTGATGTATCAATCACGGGCTCCATTGAAACCTTGGCAATAAATTCATCGGTGCGCTTGTGGTGATCAATAACAATCGTTGATATGTCTTTATCCAAAATTTGGTTTCCCATCACCAGAGAAGGGCGACTGACATCAACAACCACGATTAAATCTTGGCTGGTGATTTGGGCAATTGCATCTTCAGATTTAATAAATATTTGCTTGTTTTCGGTGGGAGAAAACTCTCCTGATACCGCTTGTCTTGCTCTTTTTTCGGAAAAGGCATAATCAAAAATAATTTTGCTTGGTATTTTAAGGTGTTCGCATATGGCACGTACACCCAACGCCGAACCTAGCGCATCCATATCTGCATCTAAATGACCCACAATGTAAACGTTTTTTGCCTCGAGAATATTTCTTAAAATCTTGTCGTTGCGTTCTTTAATTCTTTGCGCGGTTTTCATTTCGTTTTCTTGGCTTAAGCGGTAACCACCAAAGAATTGTTTTTTGCCATCTTCGTCGATAATGCCTTGATTTCCACCACGTGCAACTGCAAGTTCGAGCGCTTCAACAGCACGTCCGTTAAGCTTTGTATAATCATCACTTGTTCCAAGAGCCATGCCAATGGAAATCGTGATTTGTCTTTCTTTTTGTCGATCGATACCAAAAACAGTTTCAACAATGCGGTACTTGTCATCTTTCATTTTATTGAAAGCCATCACCGGTCCAATTAAAAAATAAGAGTCACTGCGAATGCGTTGAATAACAAATCCAAAACCAGAAAAATAAGCAATTATGGACGATCGAATTTTTGATATATAGTCGCTTTTTTCATCAAATGCAGGGGCGTTTTCTTCATAATTATCCAGCACAACATATCCAACGACAGGGCTTTGGTTGCGATTAATTAAAAGTAAGTCTTCATAAGCGGTAATGTCTTTAAGGATAAACATCCGAGAGGTTGTTAAAAACTTAACTTCAAAAACTCTTCCAGAAAGGACAAGTTGAACACTACTTTTGATACCTTGAAGTAACGGAGACAACTCTTTTTTCCATTCATGGATATTTGTTTCAACTAGGTTTGGTTGAAGATCTTGTATGACTTCATTCACCCAAATGACTTGATCATCTTGGTCTAACAAAATAATGCCTAAACCTGCATACCGATAAGCTTCAGGGATATCAGAACCTAGTAAATCTGCAGTCTTTAAGTCCTTTTTTTGACGATTACTAAGGATAGTGGCTAGAAACGAAAGCATATAGACTACATTAAAAACGAAAAGAACAGCAACAAGGGCAAAGACAACCGGATAAGTTAGGATGACTTGAATTCCAAACAAATCATAATAAAAAAAGACAACAAGGCCCGCGACTAACAGCAATTCAAAAAACAAAACAAGTAAAGTAGTGGTCCGAAGTTTTGAAAGTATTTTAATCATATTCCTTAGAAAATTATATATGAAAAATCGATGCAAGTTGCATCGACATTTCAAGAAAAAAAGTCCCGTTAGGGACTTTGTTTGCACATGAAGTCGTTCATCCTGTTTAATACAAATTCCCGCATCGTCCTAAGCATCCTCACGATGCACCATGTTTACCTATGAGGGGGAAGCATTATTCTCCTAGGGAGAGTCTTCACGCCTTCATGTGCAAACAGTTGTTCTCATCGTATGTTCTGCTCATAAGACTATCCTTGGTCTATTATGGGAAAACAAATAAAAAGACCTTGGGTAACAAGGTCCTTAAATAGCCTAGGTACACGCTGGCTGGTTTTCTGTTTTAGAGAATAATCAGCTTTGTATGGTTACAGACTTTGTTTGCACATGAAGTCGTTCATCCTGTTTAACACAAATTCCCGCATCGTCCTAAGCATCCTACCGATGCACCATGTTTACCTATGAGGGGGAAGCATTATTCTCCTAGGGAGAGTCTTCACGCCTTCACGTGCAAACAGTTGTTGTCATCGTATGTTCTGCTTGTTGAACTGTCCTTGGTCTATTATGGGAAAACAAATAAAAAGACCTTGGGTTACAAGGTCCTTATAAAGTCTAGGTATACGCTGGCTGGTTTTCTGTTTTAGAGAATAATCAGCTTTGTATGGTTACACAGACTTTATATTAATCCATTAAGAATGGAATAAGTGACATGAATCTAGCGTTTTTAATGGCGACCGCTAATTCACGTTGGTAACGAGCATTTGTGCCTGTTACGCGACGAGGAGCGATTTTACCGTTTGGGGTAATGAAGCGTTTGAGTAATTCAACATCCTTGTAATCAATATGTTTGATGTTATTGGTTGTGAAGTAGCAAACTTTCTTCTTGGGACGCATTTTCTTAAATGCCATAGATGAGGTTCCTTTCTTTAGAAGGGTAGATCGTCATCGACGATATCAATACTTTCTAAATTTTTATTGTCGTCTTTTTCAAGTTGTGGAGTAGGATTGGGTTCGGTATTTGCACCTGGACCGGTTCCTTTTGAATCTAAGAATTGAACGGTATCCGCGATGATTTCTAAGGCGCTGCCTTTGCGACCATCTTTGGTTTCATAGTTTCGTTGTTGGAGTCGACCTTCAACACCAATTAAACTTCCCTTGCGAGTGTATTTTGCTAAGTTATCCGCTGTATTACCGAAGGTAATGCAGTTAATAAATGAAGCAGTTTTTGGTTCGCCAGGTTTTGTGCGGTTATCAATAGCAACCGTGAAGGATGCAAAGCTATTGCCGGCAGCAGATTTTCTTAATTCTGGGTTTTTAGTCAAACGACCAACGATAACAGCGCGATTAATCATAGGTTAAACCTTCCTTATTGTTCAGGATCAACGATGATTAAATGACGTAATAGTGCATTGTTAATCTTTGCAAGACGGTCAAATTCTTTAACCGCTTCCGCTGATGCCGTTGCTTTCACAACGACGTAATAGCCTTTACGTTGCTCTTTAATTTCATAAGCAAGGTCACGAGAACCCCATTCGTTCACGTTGGTGATTGTGGCACCATTGGACGTTAAAACTGCGTGGACTTTAGCCACTTCAGCTTTACGGGTTTCTTCGTCTAAGCCATCACGCACAATGTACATGATTTCGTACTTTCTCATAAAGCACCTCCCTCTGGACATTCTGGCTCCCATTCACTGGAAGCAGAGAGTATTTGAATAGCCTTCACGCTATACGTAAAGAGTATAAGGGACACTCTCGTTGATGTAAAGAAAAAATGCTTTATTATCGTCTCCTTACAAAAGAATAGTAAGGTTTTGAAGACTTTGGTTATTTAGTTTTTAAAGTTGGGAATAAAATGACTTCACGTATTGAGCTTTGATTGGTGAGAAGCATCACTAAACGATCGATACCAATACCAATACCACCCGCTGGTGGCATGCCAAATTGTAAGGCTTCAAGGAAATCAACATCGTTTTCTGAGGCTTCCTTATCACCTCTTGCTTTTGCAGCAAGTTGTGCTTGGAAACGTTCTTCTTGATCTAATGGGTTATTTAATTCAGTAAAAGCATTTGCGTACTCTGAACCATCAATAAAGAGTTCAAAACGTTCAGTGAAACGAGCATCCTTGCTTTTTTTAGCAAGTGGACTGATTTCCAATGGATGACCTGTCACGAATGTTGGCTGAATCAGTTTCTTTTCGCAGAAAGTTTCAAAGAATTTATTAATCACATAACCCACTGCATTTTCATGTTTCTCTAAATGGATATTGTGTTGATCCGCAAGGGCTTTCGCTTGTTCAAATGTCATCGGTGTAAAGAAATCAATACCGGTGTGTTCTTTAATCAGGTCCACCATATGAACGGAACGAAATGGGGGTTTTAATGAAATCGTTTTTTCACCCCAGGGTACCTCATAACTGCCAGTCAATTTCATCGCCAAACTTGAAAGTAAGTTTTGAGCAAGGTTTTGCATGTCGGATAAATCACCATAGGCTTGATAGGCTTCTATGGTGGTGAATTCTGGATTATGTCTCGTATCGATGCCTTCATTTCTAAACAAACGACCGATTTCATAAACGCGTTCTAAGCCACCGACAAGTAATCGTTTCAATGGAAGTTCGGTCGCAATTCGTAAATAGAAGTCTCGATCTAAAGCGTTATGGTGGGTGACAAAAGGACGAGCAGATGCGCCGCCTAGAGTGGATTGAAGCATGCTGGTTTCAAATTCAACATACCCTTGTTCATCCATGTGTTGTTGGATAAGGCGAATAATTTTGGGTCGCATCAAGGCGACCTTACGTGCTTCTTCATTGACGATTAAATCAACGTAGCGACGGCGGTAGCGTTCTTCAACATCACTTAATCCGTGGTACTTTTCAGGTAAAGGTCTAAGCGCTTTTACAAGGTGTGTGTATGTTTTTGCTTTCACTGTAATTTCGCCTGTTTTGGTTAACATTAACGTGCCTTCAACACCAACAATGTCTCCCAAATCTGCAAGTTCGAAAATACTATAGGATTCATCACCAATCACATCTTTTCGAATATAAGCCTGGATGGTGCCTAGTTTATCTTGGATAGTGATGAAACTTGCTTTACCCATATTGCGAAGAAGTACGATTCGACCGGCAACAGAGGTTTGAATGCTTGCAGCTTCTAATTCGTCGTGACTTTTACCTTCCGCGAGTTTTTTAACTTGTGTGGAATGATGAGTGGTTAAAAACTTTTGACCAAAGGGATCAATGCCTTTATCGATAAGTTTTTGTAGTTTTTCTCGGCGGACAATCTCTTGGTCAGTTAGCGCCATAATTATGCGTCCTTATCTTCTTTCTTTTTCGTTGTTTTTTTGGTTTTTTCTTCAACGGGTTTATTTGCCAATACCGTTGAAATTTCTTCAGCAGTGATGGTTTCTTTTTCAAGAAGGGTTTTGGCAATCAAGATGACATCTTGCTTCTTTTCGGTGAGGATGCGTCTAGCTTCTTCGTGAGCATCGTCAATGATTTTTCTTACTTCTTTATCAATTTCAAATGCAACTTGAGTTGAGAAGTTTTTTTGAGTTGAATTGTAATCTCTTCCTAAAAAGACGGATCCGGTATTGGATTCATATTGGATGGGTCCTAATGCACTCATTCCATATTCAGTAACCATCATTCTGGCAATGCGTGTTGCTACTTCAATATCGTTTTGTGCACCTGTTGAAACATCACCAAAGAAAATTTCTTCAGATGTACGACCACCTAAGTAGCCAATAATTCTTGCTTCAAGTTGGTTCTTGGTCATTAAGAAACGATCTTCTTCTGGCGTCATCATCACATGGCCACCTGTTCTGCCACGTGGAACAATCGTAATTTTTTGGACCTTATCAGAAAATTTTAAATTGAGACCAATAATCGCGTGACCAGCTTCGTGATAGGCTACCACTTCACGTTCGTGTTCAGACATACCGCGTGAACTTTTTGCGGGTCCAGCAATACGGCGATCAATCGCTTCATCAATATCTTTAAGTGTAATGAGTTCTCGATTACCACGTACAGCAAGGATGGCAGCTTCATTCATAATGTTAGCGATATCTGCACCTGAAAAACCGACGGTTCTTCTCGCTAAGTTATCAAACTCAACGGTTGGATCTAATTTTTTGTTACGAGAGTGAACTGCAAAGATAGCGGCTCTACCTTTTCGATCTGGAAGATTGACCGTTATTTGTCGATCAAAACGACCTGCGCGTAAGAGCGCTGGATCAAGGACATCTTCACGGTTTGTTGCAGCGATCACAATAATTCCAGAGTTATCTGAGAAACCATCTAATTCAACAAGAAGTTGGTTAAGTGTTTGTTCGCGTTCATCGTTACCACCACCCATACCTGCGCCACGTTGACGACCGACTGCGTCAATTTCATCAATAAAAATTAAGCAAGGAGCGTTACGTTTGGCTTGACGAAACATATCACGAACACGACCAGCACCAACACCGACAAACATTTCAACAAAGTCTGAACCTGATATAGAAAAGAAAGGGACACCAGCTTCACCAGCGACGGCTTTTGCAAGTAAGGTTTTCCCGGTTCCGGGAGGACCCACTAATAAAACACCGCGTGGTAATTTTGCACCTAATTTGGTAAATTTGGCAGGTGTTTTTAGATATTCAACAAGTTCAACTAATTCAGCTTTTTCTTCTTCGGCACCAGCGACATCACTAAATTTAATCTTTGAGTTATCTTCGCGACGAGCTCTGGAGCGATTAAATTCAAGGGCTTTATTATTGGTGTTGTTCACACTTGCGTTCATTCTAGAAAAGATAAATAAAAAGACAAGTGCAGAACCACCCACCACAAAGATAGTTGGACCCCAGGCATCAAACCAATTCGTTTCAAAGGCATTATTCGTATTCCAAATTTGAGCAAAGAAATACCCTTGTGAAGGATCGTTTTCATCAATTAATCTTGTGCTTAACGCTTCATCAACGGCATCTTTAATAAAGGTGTTGCTCGTTTCAAAGGTGGCGGTGAAATAAATCGTGCTACCTTCTTCACTGACATAGTTTCCAGAAATAACCGTGACGGTTTCTCTTTCGGTTGTGGTGATTTCCTTGATGTCTGCGGTTTGTAAAAAGCTACCTAAGTTTGTTGCAGGAATGGCAACGGTTCCAACTGGGTTAGAAAAAAAGACCAACCACACAAACGCTAAGACGGCGGTTGCCATCATAATGTATGGAAATAAATAATTTATAAAGGTATTCGGTTTTCGATTCATGATTACTCCTTAATCAGTGAGGATATAGAGAAAATTATACACGATATGTCCTCGTACCATGATTATATTCTATTCTAAAATCTCTAACCAATTGTTCGCTTTAGAATCATGATTTTTTTGGTATCGAGGTAGGAGGAGAATGTCGCCCTTCAGGTTGGTAAACACTGGCCAAATTCTTCTTAAAAATAGTGGCATTTTCCAATCAATCGCCAAACGACGGAAGGGTTTTGTATAGTTTTTAATTTTAATCACATCGTTTGGTTTACAAGAACGAAGGATAAATGTTTCAGGAAGTTGCTTCAATCGATCAAGATGAATCGTTAATAATGAAAACTTTATGGTTCCTTGGGGGATTAAAAGTTGATAGGGTTTTGTGTCTTGGTCTTTAATTAACCAAACTTTGTCGTAAGCTTTTTCAATGTGCCAATCTTTTGAATACGGAATCACGATGTTTGGTTTTTGAGATCTTAGCATTGAATCTATTCTCTTTAACCAAGCTTCTGTAATAGGTGTGTGAATGCCTCGAGATTGATTTAATAAAATCCAATACAGAAACTGGGTTAAAGTGTCCCATTTCATATAAGCTAAGGTAGAAATAGAGTTTTGAGGAATCCATCTTTGTAATGATTGAATGATGTTTTGTCGAAGGCTGTTTTCTTTTTGGAATTCTAAACGTTTTTTGTTCTTTTCTAATGGTGAAAGTAAATTCAATTGAGAACGAACGCGATTGCGTTGATAAATAAGTTTGGTGTTGCTTTGGTCGATTGTATAGGGAATTTGATGTTCAGCACAGTAGTCGATTAGGTCCTGTTTGGTTGAACTGAGTAAGGGGCGATATACTTTGATACCTTCCCAAGATCCTAAAGGGCGAATACCAAAATATTCATACAACATGGTTCGTTGACTTTGCATGATTGCAGTTTCCAAATCATCATCTTGATGGTGGGCGGTTAAAACGCCTTCTGCGTTTAAGATTGATGCGAGTTCTTTAAAAAAATCATATCGAATCTTACGTGCTTGGTCTTGAAGGTTTCCTTTTGGTAGCGAAGTAACATCTAACACGTGTAGCGATAAATCATGTTGCAAGCAATATTGTTCCAGTTGGGATTGTTCAAGATCACTCTCTTTTCGAAGATGATAGTTAACATGCGCAACTTCAATCTTAAAATGTTCTTGTTGTAAAAGGTGTAAGAGTGCCATCGAATCAGGACCAAATGACACTGCAACGATATAAGTTTTTTCTTTATCGAGTAGGTTTAGGTTGAGGGATGGTTTCATAGTTTTGAATTGGGTTTAAAACACGAATTTTAACCGTGTGGTCTTTGAAATAAATATCAATAATATCTTGAGGTTTGACTTCATAACTGGGTTTGGTGATTTGATCATTCACCCGAACCCGATTTTTTTCAATCGTTTCTTTGGATAATGAACGTCGTTTTAATACGCCGATTTGTTTTAAATATAAATCTAATCTCATACCGTTAGTTTAATCCTTTTTGGTGAGGTTATCGTAAGTTTGTACGACGCCGCGAATTAAATCCATCAGCATCGTAAACCAATCACCTGTCTTATTTAAGCGAATACGAAGAATACGATTGGCGTAATTAACCTTCAATGCATGAACATGTTGTTGAATGTGTTGGAATAAGATTGTTCCGGATTTATTAAGGTTTGTGAAAGCTTCACTACAAAAAACATCAATATAAGCTTTGGTTTCTTGCCACGATCCTACGGAAGGATGATGCGTTAGCAAATCAAAGTGTCTCTTTTTAAGGAGATTTTGAACTTGATCAGGTAATCGTCCATATAAATCTCGAATATAACTTTCAATGGTTTGGAGTTCTTCAAAATCTCTTGCAGACTCTATTGATTGATATAACTCAACTTTATCTTCTGTCTTCGCGTATGTTTCAGGAATGTATGCGTCGATCATTAATGAAGGGGGTGGTGTAACGGGTGGTGTGATGATACCTGTTTTCTTTTCTTCGATCGCTTCGTTTAAGAGTTGTAAATACATATCCAGACCTACTGTATCAATAAAACCTGCTTGTTCTGGTCCTAATATATCACCAGCACCTCTTATCATCAGATCGCGTTGAGCGATCTTATATCCACTTCCGAGTTCAGTAAATTCTTGAATAGCTTTTAGGCGTTTCGCGGCTTGTTCATTAAGACGTTCCGCTTCTTCATAAAGTAAATATGCATAAGCGATTCGATTACCACGACCCACTCGCCCTTTGATTTGATAAAGTTGGGAAAGACCAAAGTTGGCGGCTTGTTCAATTATGATTAAGTTGGCGTTGCCTACATCAATCCCATTTTCAATAATTGATGTGCAGACTAATAAATTAATGTTGCCGTTATAGAAATCCACCATCACATCTTCGATTTCATTTTTCTCCATTTGCCCGTGAACAACGCCAACACGACTACCTTTTATTTTGGTATTTAATTGGGAGGCAACAAAACCAATATCTTCAACGCGGTTATGAAGGTAGTAAACTTGACCTTCTCTGGCAAGTTCTCGTTCAATTAATTCTTTTATGATCAATGGATCATGACGCATGACATAAGTTTGAATGGGAACGCGGTTGAGAGGTGAAGTATTAATTTGAGACAGTTGACGAATACCTAATAGCGAAATTTGAAGTGTCCGTGGAATGGGAGTTGCACTGAGTGTTAGAACATCAACATTTGTTTTTAATTCTTTGATGTTTTCTTTTTGTTCAACACCAAATCGTTGTTCTTCATCAACAATTAATAAACCCAAATCCTTAAAGACAATTTCTTTACTTAGTAAACGATGAGT